>JAISJQ010000029.1 GCA_031261445.1 Oscillospiraceae bacterium
GCGCCATTCATGACGATTTTGGGCCAGCATCGTGATGAAATCGCGCAAAACGCCGCAGAAACCCGATTCGCATAGCATTAGATCGTTTTGAACTGGGGGTAATTAGAGGGAGTCAATTAACAATGGACAATTGTTGCGTGGGGCATTCCAAAAAAACACTTGACCCGCCGCACAAATATGTGGTATACTATTGTGACGGCGCGCATACGCCGCGTTTTGTTTGGAGGCAGCATGAAAAAGATTGCCCGCACACCACTTGAGAAAGTTTTTTGGTGCGTCACCGCTGTGCTCACGCCAGCGCTTGTCGCCCTGCGTGTCTATCAACTTTTGTACATCATCGAGCCCATCGATGGGTTCTATAGCCGCCGCGACTGGAGCGTTGTGCTCGCCACGGTGCTCCTCCTCGCGGGGGGACTACTGTTTGTGGGTGTCAGCTTTTTTAAGCTCAAGCTGATGGACAACCCGCCCTTGCGCTACGACCATAGCGTCCAAAAAAACATCCCCCTTGCGCTGGCAAGCTATGCGCTGGCTCTGTTTTTGCTCGTGGATATCCTCGTGTGCGCGATTGCCCTGCGCGACCAATTTGCATGGCTGGATGTCTACATGCCTGAACTTCAACGGGTCAATGAAGACGGCGGCAACGACAACCTCTTCACCATCCTCATGAAAACAGGCCTTTTGCCGAAACTACTTGAGGCCGTCTGTGCGCTCCCGGCGGCGGCGTTTTTGTTTCTCTTTGGGCATGGGCACTGGAAGGGTACGCACACCGCGTCGCGCTTTAAGTTCATCGCGCTCTTCCCGGCGCTGTGGTTGGTGATGCGCAGCATCTTTCGTTTCACGCGCACGCTGAGCTTTTTGCGCGTGTCGGAACTCTTCTATTCCCTGCTCGCGCTGGCTTTTCTGATGATTTTCTTCATTACGTTCGCGCAGCTCAACAGTCGCCTGAACGATGAAGACGCCGACTGGATTTTGCCCGCCACGGGTTTCCCGGCGGTCATTTTGAGTTTGGTGTGTTTTTTGCCGCGTGTGATTGTTCTACTCTTGGGGAAAGAGAACTATTTAACGGAGCTTGAACCGCTGCAACCGGTGGATGCCGTGCTGGCGGTTTTCGTTGCGATCATTTTGGCAACGCGCATCAAAAAGCGCGAGGAGGGTTAACGCATGGCGACTAAGTACATTTTCGTGACCGGTGGCGTGGTTTCTGGCTTAGGGAAAGGCATCACCGCGGCATCATTGGGGCGTCTGCTCAAGGCGCGGGGACTACAGGTGCGCTCCATGAAGATGGACCCCTACCTGAACCTAGACCCCGGCACGATGAATCCTCGCCAGCACGGCGAAGTGTTCGTCACCGAAGACGGCGCGGAGACCGATTTGGATCTGGGGCACTACGAGCGCTTTATTGACGAGAACCTAAACCACAACAGCGTTTGCACCTCTGGCACAGTGTTCGACCAAGTCCTGCGCAACGAGCGCGAGGGTGTTTACGAGGGCAAGACTGTCCAGATCATCCCCCACATTACGGGCGAAATGCAGCGGCGCATCGCGCTCAACGACGGCGCGGATGTGGTACTCGTGGAGATTGGCGGCACGGTGGGCGACATCGAAAGTCAGCCGTTTTTGGAGGCCATCCGCCAGTTTTCACTGGAACACAAGCGCGAGAATTGCATGTTTATTCACGTCACGCTCCTGCCCTATCTCTCCGCCTCAAAAGAGCTGAAAACCAAGGCGACACAGCACTCTGTGAAAGAACTGCTACAAGTGGGCATCAGCCCAGACGTGATTGTTTGCCGCACGGAATACGAAATTGACGACGATATCCGCCAAAAAATTTCTCTCTTCTGCAACGTGCCCGTGGACTGCGTCATCGAAAACCGCGACCTGCCCAGTCTCTATGAAGTGCCGCTGGCACTGGAAAAACAGCACTTGGCCGACGTGGTCATCAAACGCCTGGGTCTCGTCTGCGGCAGCCCCGACCTGACCGACTGGTGCGACATGGTGCGCCGCGCCCAGAATCTGAGCGACTGCGTGCATATCGCCCTGGTGGGCAAATACATAGAGCTCCACGACTCCTACCTCTCCGTGGTGGAGAGCCTGACGCACGCGGGCATCGCCTGTGGGTGCAAAATCTGCGTGGATTGGGTGGACAGCGAAACCCTCACGCCCGATAACCTTGCCGAAGTTTTCGCGGACAGCGATGGAATCCTTGTGCCCGGCGGCTTTGGGCATCGCGGCATTGAGGGCAAAATTCTCGCGGCCGGTTGGGCACGCAGGCATCGCCTCCCGTATCTGGGCATTTGTCTGGGGATGCAGGTGGCGTGCATTGAGTTCGCACGCAACGTGCTGGGGCTGGCCGATGCCAATTCCACGGAATTCGACGAGCGCACGCCCGACCCCGTCATCGACCTGATGCCCGACCAGCGCGGCGTGATTTTTGGCGGCACAATGCGCTTGGGCAAGTACCCCTGCGCCCTGCGTCCGGGCACAAAAATCGCCGAACTGTATGGCACAACGGACGTCAGCGAACGCCATCGGCATCGCTACGAATTCAACAACAACTACCGCGCCCGCTTTGAGGACGCCGGGCTACAACTGGTGGGCATCAGCCCGGACGGCAACATCGTGGAGATGGTGGAGCTGGCGGGGCATCCCTATTTCGCCGCTACGCAGGCGCACCCAGAGTTCAAATCTCGCCCCAACCGTGCGCATCCGCTGTTTGTGGGCTTGGTTTCCGCCGCGTTGGCACGCACAGAGGGTTAACAGGCGCACGCGCCTGCACCAAATACGCATCGTTTCGGAGCTTGTTATGGCAGACAACAAACCGCAAGGGCAAACCGAATTCACCGCCAAAGAGAACGCTTGGCTCACGGTCAAGTATTTCCTCATTGCCGCATCGGCTGGCGCGATTCAGCTGGGCTCGTTCACGCTACTGACGGAGCTGGTCTTCAAGGACGCGGACAACGAATACGGCTGGAGCTACTTCATTTCGCTGGTGCTGTCGGTCATCTGGAACTTCACCATCAACCGCCGCTACACCTTCAAATCCGCGGCCAACGTGCCCCGTGCCATGGCGCTGGTGTTCGCGTATTACCTCGTCTTTACGCCGCTGTCCATCTGGTGGGGCACGGCGCTGACCAATCGCTTTGATGTGCACTGGGTGATCTACGCCACAGAAATTGGCACAATGCTCGTCAACGGCGTGACGGAATATCTCTACCAACGGCTGGTGATCTACCGGGGCACAATCAACACCAATGAGCTCGCGCAAAACGGCGGCGACGCCGAAAAATAGAAATAGGAGACCACTCATGAAAAAGACGTTCAAGGCCACAGCCCTGCTGCTGGCCGTCCTCACCCTGCTGGCGGCCATCCTGCCGTTGGCCTCCGTTTCGGCGGCGACAGATTATCCGGAGTTGTATGTGGATGAGCTCGAATTTGACCGCTTCGGCGGGACACGTGTGATCTACCGCTCGGAAATTGATGATCCTTCCTATACCTATGGTTGGAGTTTCATATCGAAATCCCCTAGCGAAGAGTATACCGACTTCAAGATTTCTGGTAATCGCGTAGAGGTTTTGGGTCTCCCGAACAATAAAGAATTTCTAATTATTCTGGCGATTATGGATGCTCAAGGCATCCTTGTGTTTCATGGAAACTATGATGCGGATCTCAGCACGACAATAGACCCGAACACACTCATTGCCACCTATGACGAACTCATTGGCAAGCGCGGATACCCGCCTGCATTTTCGTGGCGTTACACCGAAAAAAGCTGGGCACGTTATCAGCTTGCTCTCACAAATTTTGCAAAGAACGACGATGCATCGCTGTCAGAATTTGAGGATCGACGGATAGAGCTTCTCGCCGCATATCGTGGTCTGGAAGATCGCATTCCCTTCCTCGGATTCGTATATGACTTCATTGAGCAGATTATTGGATTTCTTCTAAAGCCAGAGCTTCCAGCCATGCCTTGGAACACGCCCGTGCAGCACACCTTCCAATAATGTTCCAGCTACTTTGCTTTGGGAAACTGAAAGAGCCACACTATCGCGCGGCGGCGGCGGAATACACCAAGCGTTTGCAGGGTCTCTGCCGCCTGAGCGTGCGCGAGCTTGAACCAGCGTACCTGCCCCAGAACCCCAGTGACAAGGAGATCCGCGCCGCGCTGGACAAAGAGGGTGCGCTCCTGCTTCGCGCCGTCCCGGCGGGGGCAACGCTCTGTGCGCTCTGCGTGGAGGGCGCGGCACTGCCGACCGAAGAATTCGCCAACCGTGTGCAAGAATTCGACACGCGCGGCACGCTGGTGTTCGCTATCGGCAGTTCCCATGGGCTCAGCGATGCGGTGAAACAGGCGGCCGCGTGGCGGCTCTCCCTCTCTCCCATGACCTTCCCCCACGAACTGGCGCAGGTGGTGTTGCTGGAGCAAATTTATCGAGCGCAGATGCTCGCCGCCGGGCGTAGCTATCACAAATAGACCGAAACGCCGCGTGACCGATTGTCAACGCGACGTTGTTTTTTCGAGCACGCCGACCATCTCCACGTGGCCGGTGCGGGGGAACATGTCCACCGGCGTGACACTGCGCAACGTATAGCCCGCGTCACAGAAAAAGGCGCAGTCACGCGCAAAAGTCGCCGCGTCGCAGGAGACATAGACAACGCGCACGGGCGACAGCCCCGACACCGTGCGCACTAAGTCTGCGCCGCAACCGCCGCGCGGCGGATCGAGCAAGACCACGTCCGCCCGCTCGATGTTCGCGGCGGCGGCGGTGGCATCTGCGCAGAGAAACTCGGCGTTGCGGATGTCCGCTCTGGCGGCGTTGGCGCGTGCATTTTCAATCGCGGCGGGCACGATGTCCGCGCCGATGAGGCGGGCGCAGTGCCGCGCCATGCCCAGCCCCAACACGCCCGTGCCGCAGTAGAGCTCCAGCACGGTTTCCGCGCCCGTGAGCGCCGCCGCCTGCGTGGCCAGCGCATATAAGTGCGTGGCTTGGAGATGGTTCACCTGGTAAAACGACAGCGGCGAGAGCGAGAGCGACAGCCCGCCCAGCGTGTCGGTCAACAGCCCTTCGCCCCAGTGCGTGCGGCACTTTTCGCCGAGGATGACGTTGGTGTCGCGGCGGTTGCGGTTGAGCAGGATGCCTGAAAGTTCGGCGGCGGCGCGAAGTTTTTCCGCCAGCGCGTCCATCTGCGGGATGCGCCAGTCTGTCGCTACAAGGCAGACCTGCGTCTGCCCCGTCGCCGCACTTTTGCGCAGAAAAAGATGGCGCAAAAGACCTGTTCTGTCACGCTCATCATACGCCAAAATGTGATGCTCGTTGGCGTGCTCCAGCAGCGTTTGTAGCAGGGGCGCGAATTCCGGCGGTTGCAAGCGGCAGTCCGCGCAGGGGATGACGCGGTGGCTACGAGCGCCGTAAAACCCGGCCACCACGCCATCGGGCGTATTCGCCAGAGGAAACTGCGCCTTGTTGCGATAGCGCTCCGTCGCGGGCGCGGGAAGGATGGAGTGGACTCTCGGCGTAAGCCCCGCTAAGCGTTGCAGCGCATCGACCACGGCCTGCCGCTTGACCCGCAGCTCCTCGGCGTAGGATAAATGGCGGAACACACAGCCGCCACAGCGTGGATACGCCGGGCAGTCGTTGGGGATGCGGTGGGGCGAGGGTTCGCGGATTTCCACAATCCGCGCGAAGGCATGGGTTTTGGCACGCTTGACGATTTGCACGTCCAGCACATCGCCCACGGCGGCCGCCGGGACGAAGACCGCCAGCGTGTCCACATGCGCCACGCCCTGCCCCTGCAGCGTTTGCCCGTCCACAGTGAGCCGGACGCGGTCATTTTTGTTCAGTTCCATCACGCCTCCCCGGTTGTTGTGCAGACGAAAACGCGTGCGTCGTACTGTTGCAGGGCATAGGCGGCCTTTTGCGCCGATTTTTCGTCCAGAAAGATGCCGAAAATCGCCGAGCCAGAACCCGTCATTTGCGCCAAAACCGCGCCGTGTTCGCGCAAAATCGCCTTGTACTGCGCCCGCAGGGGCACTTCGACCGCTTGCTCCAGCACATTGGCCGCATGGGCACAAATGCCGTCCCAGTCTGCCCCAGCGGCGGCGGCGATGAGCGCATTGTTGTCTGGATGCAGGCGCAGGTTCATCCTGTCCCAGGCTTTGTATGCGCCCACGGTGGAGACACCCACCGCTGGCTTCACAACCACGCAAAAGCGCGTGGATAAAGGCGGCAGGGATGCCAAAACTTCCCCCGTATTCAGCGCGAGCTGTGTGCTGCCTACTAGGCAGTAGGGCACGTCCGCGCCCAATTGTAGTGCCAATTCCCGCAGGCGCAGAGGCGGAATTTCGACCGCAAAGAGCGTGCACAGTCCCCGCAACACCGCCGCCGCGTCGGCACTGCCGCCGCCCAGACCCGCTTGGAAAGGTATGCGCTTTTCAATGTGGATGGCGATGCCGTCCAGCCCTGTTTCAGCAAAAAACAACGCCGCCGCGCGGTGGGCAATGTTGCGCCCATCGGTCGGGAGCGCGGGGTCGGAACAGGTCAATGTGATGCCCGGCTGTTTCCGCGTTAGCGTGATTTCATCGCACAAAGAGACCGTCTGCATGAGCATACACAGGGCGTGGTAGCCGCTGGGGAGCGTGCCGGTGATGTCCAAATGCAGGTTGATTTTGGCGCAGGCGCGCAGGGTCAAACTGTCCATTTTTGCCCCGTCCACGTGCCAAAGGGCACTTGCGTTGGCTGGCGGTTCTGGAACACGGTGAGCGTTTCAAAGCCGCATCGCTGGGCTATCTGCGCCCCCGTGTCCAGCCCAAAGCCCACGTCTTTGGTTCGGTGAGCATCGCTCCCCAGCGTGATGTACTGCCCGCCCAGCCCTCGAAAATGGCGCACAATGTCTTCGCCCGGTAGGGTATCGCCGATCTCTTGCCGCAGGCCGGAGCAGTTGATCTCCAGCGCCTTGCCAGACTGCGCCACGAGCGTGAGGATTTCGTCAATCTGTGCGCTGAAAAGCGAGAGCTCCACGGGGATGCCGTCGCGCCCGACCATGTAACGCAGGGGATAGGTCAGGTGCGCCAGAATGTCGAAGTCCCCCCAACGCAGAAGGTCGAGCAGCTCGTCAAAGTATTGCCGCAGCAAGTCGTGCGCCTGCTGGGTCGATTGATAGTGCATAAAGTAGAAGTCATCGGTGGCACGCAGATTATGGATAGAGCCGATGACGACGTCGTAGTCGTATGTATGGAGCAAGAACTCGCTCAGCGCCCGATTGTGCAGGGCTTGACCCAGCTCTACGCCTCGGAGTACCTGCAGTTGTCCCGCGAATTCGCTGCGGGCGGCAAGGGTGTCCGCAGATGAACCCCGCGCGGTGGCGGCGAGCTTATCGGGCGTAAAGTCCGGGAAAAGCGCGGGCGTGGCGACTTGGTCGATGTGGTCGGTGATGGCAATGCCCGCGAGCCCCAGCGTCACCGCGCGGGCGCAGAGCTCGCGCACGGGGGCTTGGCCGTCAAAGGAATGCGCGGAATGCATGTGCTGGTCGAGCATAAATCCTCTCCAAAGCGACTATAGAATGGGTATAGTATAACACATTTTCCCGCCGAACTCAATTGTTGCAAAAAAGCCGCGTTTGTGGTAAACTACTATAAAAGCATTTTCGGGAGGCAGCCATGGGACTCATTAAGGCCGCAATCGGCGCGGCGGGCGGCACGTTGGCCGACCAATGGAAAGAATACTTTGTGTGCGATGCCTTGGACGCGAACACACTGCTGGCGCGCGGACAAAAGCAGTCCGGCAAACGCTCCAGCAATACGAAGGGCAGCGACAACGTCATCACCACGGGCAGCGGCATTCAGGTGAGCGCCGGGCAGTGCGCCCTCATCGCGGACGGCGGACGCGTGACGGAAGTGTGCGCTGAGCCGGGGGTGTATACGTTCGATGCCTTCAGCGAACCGAGCATTTTCTCGGGCGATTTGGTGCAGGGCATCGACGACCTATTCCACACCGCCCTGCGCCGTTTCAGCTATGGCGGCGACACAGCACGCGACCAGCGTGTGTATTATATCAACACAAAAGAGTTGCTCGACAACAAATTCGGCACGCAAAATCCCGTCCCGTTCCGCATTGTCGACCGCAACATTGGGCTGGATATCGACATTTCTGTGCGTTGTAATGGCGTGTACACCTTCCGTGTGGGCAATCCGCTGTTGTTTTTCACCAACGTCAGCGGCAACGTGGAGGGTGCGTTCACCCGCGACCGCTTGGCGGAAACCATGCGCACGGAGCTGTTGCAGGCGCTGCAACCCGCCCTCTCGCGCATCAGTGCATTGCAGATTCGCCCCAACGAACTGCCCGGCCACAGCGCAGAAATGCGCGACGCTTTGCGCACGGAGCTCGCGCCCGTCTGGTTTGCGGGGCGCGGCTTGGAGCTGCTGTCGGTCAACTTCAATTCTGTCACCATTCCCGCCGAGGATGAGGAACTCATCAAGCAAGCGCAACGCACCGCGATGCTCCAAAACCCCACCTACGCCGCCGCCACGCTCGCGGGGGCACAGGCCGATGCCATGCGGACGGCCGCCGGGAACGCTGCGGGCGCGATGACGGGCTTTATGGGCATGGGCTTTGCCCAGCAAGCGGGCGGGGCAGATCCCGCCACGCTCTTTGGCATGGGTGCGCCCGCGACCAGTGCGCCGTCCGCGCCGCCTCCCGCTCCAACGCCGACGGGTGACGCGTGGCGTTGCGCCTGTGGTTCAGTGAACACGGGCAACTTCTGCGGCAGTTGCGGTCAGCCCAAACCCGTGGTGTCCGCGGCGAAATGCGCTCTGTGCGGCTGGACAAACGCGCCGGGGCAGGCCGTCCCCAACTTTTGCCCCAACTGCGGCGCGAAACTGTAGCATTGCGCCTACACGCCATAAAGAACAGAGTGCGTTTTCCGCTAGACATCTAACATCTAGCGTCTAAAATCTAACATCTAGGCTGGGAGCGAACTATGGCCGAACTACTCCAATACAAATGCCCCGCCTGCGGGGGCTCGGTGACCTTTGACCCCAGCGCCGGGACGCTCGTGTGTCCCTATTGCGGCACGAAGTTGGATGTGTCCGTGTTCAACCAGCAGGAGACGGTGCTTCAGATGCCTACCCCCAACGCGGACGCTTGGAAACAAGAGTCCGCCGCTTGGACGGATGCCGCGCACATCAACATATACGCGTGCCAATCCTGCGGCGGCGAAGTGGTGGGGGACGACACGCTGGGCGCGACCAGTTGCCCCTACTGCGGCAATCCCGTGGTTATGGCGCGGCAGTTCGCGGGCGACCTCAAGCCGGATTTGGTCGTGCCCTTCCGGCAGGAAAAAGCCGCCGCCCTCGATGCGCTGAAAAAGCACTACAAGGGCAAGCCGTTCCTGCCCCGCGCGTTCACGGTTCAAAATCATCTGGACGAAATCCGCGGGCTGTACGTGCCTTTTTGGCTGTTCAGCAGTCGCGTGGACGCGCAGATGTCATTCAAGGCGACCCGCGTGCGCCACTGGAGCGATGCCCACTACGACTACACCGAAACGAGCGACTATGCCGTGCGCCGCGAGGGTTCGCTGGCGTTTGCCAACATCCCCTGTGACGGCGCATCGAAAATGCCCGACGACCTGATGGACTCCCTTGAGCCCTTCGACTGGCGCGGCGCGGTGGACTTTCAGTCGGCGTATCTGGCGGGCTTCCTCGCCGAACGCTACGATGTGGACAGCCGCCAGAGTGCCCCACGCGCCAACGCACGGATTGAGAACAGCACGGGGGCACTCTTCCAGCAATCCGTGACCGGCTTTGCCTCCGTGATGCCCACGGGACAGAGCATCGCCTTGCACCACGGCACGGTGCGCTATGGGCTTTTGCCCGTGTGGATGCTCAGCACGCGCTGGAAAGACAAGACCTATACCTTTGCCATGAACGGCCAAACGGGCAAGTTTGTGGGCGATTTGCCCGTCTCCGCCGGGAAATTCCTCGCGTGGTTTGCGTCTCTTAGCGCGGGGATTGCCGCCGTGCTGGGGCTGATTGCTTGGATTGCGGGGTGGCTGGCATGAAACAAAACCAAACGCGCGTTTGGCGCACACTGGGCGCACTGCTTTGTACGCTGTGCCTGCTGACGGCACTCGCGTTGCCTGTCTTGGCGGTATCACCCACAACGGTGACCAAGCCGCCCGTGACAACGCAGTCGCCGCCGTTGAGCGAAAAACACAAGCAGATGCTCCTCGTGGACGATGCGAACCTGCTCACGAAATCGCAAGAGAACGCGCTGCGCAAACGCTTGGTTGCCCTCAGCGAACAGTACCACTGCGATGTCGCTGTGGTCAGCGTGCCGGGGCTCGATGGCGTGGATATTATGAACTTTACCGACGATTATTTCGACTACAAGGGCTACGGTCAGGGGAGCAATCACGACGGTATCCTGTTCCTCATCGCCATGAACGAGCGCAAATTCTGGATGACGACGACGGGCTTTGCCATCAACGCCTTCAGCGACAGCGACCTTGCCTACATGACCGCGCAGATGACGCCCAGCCTGAAGAGCGGCAACTACAACAAGGCCTTCGGGCTCTTTGCGGATCTGTGCGCCGAGGGCTTGCGGCAATACGGCAATCCGCCAGCGGTTACGGGCAACGCGCCGACTGCGCCAAAGGTCACGAGTGCGCCGCCGAAGGTCACAGTTGAGCCGCCAGCGGTCACGGACAACAACGTGACAGAGTCCGTCTATCCTGACTGGGCGTGGCAACCCGAAGAGATGGAAATCGATGCCGCTGGCGCCCTGCTGGCCATCGCGACCATCAGCGTGCTGCTCTCGCTGATTATTGTGCTGATGTTGCGCAGACGGCACAAGTCTGTGCGCTTTGCCAGCGGCGCGAGCGACTGCGTCGTGCCCGGCAGTGTGCAGATCACGGGCAACGAGCAGTTCTTGGGCACGCACACCAGCCGCGTGCGCCGCCCCGATCCCATCGACCACAGTTCCGGCGGCGGGCACAGCTTTGGCGGCGGTGGCAGCAGCACGCACACCAGTTCCTCCGGCACAAGCCACGGCGGGGGCGGAGGCTCTTTTTAATTAACAATTTACAATTGACAATGTACAATTATTTGTCGGTTGCCTGCTGGAGGAACTTAGGGTTTCTGGGGGATTAGAGGGCGGCAGGTTGCCGCCCCTACTTTGGGGCATCCTCTGTCCTGAACAGTTTATCTTGAGGCGCAACACGCAACTTCAGCAGGGGAATGATGTACAAAAACTTGGCGAAAATTGAGTTGCCGCTGTAGCTCTCAAAGCGGGCGACCTGATGCACGGGCAGCTCTTCAATGGGCAGGTGCATCCGCAAGCTGATTAAGTTGTGCTCCATCACGCCGGCATACGAGGGCGTTTCTAGGTACATAGCCAAAAAAATCTGGAGCGGAATGCTGCCCACGCCGTAGGTAAAATCGCTCAGATGTGCGCCGTAGAGGAGGTTGCCGATGATGCCAAAAACGCGGGTGGCCAGCTGCAACAGCGGACCGTGCTCTGAACTAAAGCCGCCGCCGGGCATAAAGCGCGAAAACTTCACGACCTGCGCGGGCTTTTCTCGGCTACCCTCCACAAGGCGACCGAACGCCTCGTCGGCCATTTCGCCGTCCGACGCCGCGAGCAAAAAGTGGCTCGCCTGACTATGTTGGCGCAGGTACTGCTGGATATCGTGCCAAAGACCGGGCTGCACTTGTTGCAGTATTTGCACTTTGGGGATCTGTTTAGAAAGTTCCGCCGCCATGGCGCGGCAATCTTCCGTCACATGGGGGGCAAGATAGAGCACAATCTGCTCTAAGTCGTTCGGCGCGATTTCGTGGAGCACCTGCGCCACGGTCATGCGCATACTTTGGATCTCGTTGGAGGCCAATAGGCAAACACAAGCCTGCCCAAAACATTGGGGGGCAAGCCGTGCAAATTCGGGGTGCATTTCTTTCGGCATAGTCACTTCTACCTCACGCCTATTGTATCACAGCCAGCTCGGAAAGTCAAATGCCGCGCTTTTTTTCGCGCAGAGCGCAATAGACCCACCCAGCGATGCCCCCACTCAGGAGCACCGCCCACACGGGCACGTGCAGAACGAAAACCGCCGCAAAAGCACTCACCAGCACGCACACGGTGAAGACGTTTTTTTGCTTGACGATGCCCACAATCATGCCCACCACGGCATCCACCAATACCGCCGCCGCGCCGATGCGGAAGCCATAGAGCACGCGCTGTACCCAGATGTTGGCCGAAAACTGCGCGTAGGCATAGTAGATCACCAGCATAATCACCAACGGCGGGAGCACCGTGCCCGCCAAACACACCAGTGCGCCGGGCAAGCCCCGCAGACCAAAGCCCGCCATGAGCGAGGCATTCACGGCGATGATGCCGGGCGCAGACTGCGCGATGGCGATTTGGTCGGCGATCTCTTTTTCGCTCAGCCAGCCGTATTTTTCGCTGAACGTGCGCTGCATCAGCGGCACAATAACGTACCCGCCCCCAAACGTAAACGCAGAAAGCCGCAGCGACACCCAAAACAGCCGCCAAAGCGTAGGCGGCTTTGTGCTATGGGCTTTTGCGTTCTCCATTCAACCTCACAAAGATCAGTGAATAGTTAATAGTGAATAGTGAATAGGTGACGAAGAGAACAACTATTCACTATTCACTATTCGTTATTCACTATTATTTGGTCACTATTTCATCCGCTTCCCATTTGGCACGCACTGTATCGTAGGTGTGTCCCACGGGCAGGACGAAGCGGATGGCTTTCTCGCGGATTTGGAAGACGGCCTCTTGGGTGTTGTCCACCTCGCCGTCGATGTTCACGGCGGAATCGCGCGTGGCGATGATGCGCAGTTTTTTGCAGCGGATGTAGTCCGTGCCGGGGTAGTCCAGGTGCTTGCCCGTGCGCATATTGGTGGCGATGGGCATCATGGAGAACTTGTTGCCTAGCATGGTGATGGCCACCACGTCCAGATAGCCGTCGTCCGGGATGGCGCGGGGCGCGACCATGAAGCCGCCGCCGTACCAGCGAGAATTGGCGATGGCACACAGCAGGAAGGGCTTGCCGCCGTTGTCGTAGGGCACGTCGTCAATTTCCAGCTGAAAATGCTCACCCATGCGGGTGACGAAGCGATCAATCAGGGCGGCCACGTAGGCGGTCTCGCCCGTGAAGATGGGGTATTTTTTGTACTTGATCTGCTTGATGTTGGTTTCGGCGTCAAAGCCCATGGAGCACTGGTTGACGGCAATGCGCCCGCCGCCGCAGTCGATGACATCGATGGGGATGGCCGTGCCGTTGATGACGTTGGTCAAATCCAAGAACACTTCCTTGCCGCCAAAGAGGCGCACAAAGTCGTTGCCACTGCCCAGCGGAATGACGGCGAACTCCGCGTTGGGCACGCCGTAGACACCGTTGGCGACCTCATACACCGTGCCGTCGCCGCCACAGGCGTAAAAGCGAAACTGCTCATCGGGCTCTTTGGCGGCACGCTCTTTGATGAAGTCGATGGACTCATAGGCGCAGGTGTTGACGTGGATTTCCCAGTCAATGGCGTGGTGGGTACAGATCTCTTTGATTTCGGGGCGGATGATGGACAGCACCTTGCCCTTGCCCGCCATGGGGTTGATGATGAAAATGTGCTTCACTGTGTGACCTCCAGAATTGTTTGATGGGTTTATGTAGCGACCGCGCGGGGCGCTTGGGATTCGCTTTGCTATGCCTTGAAATAGCTATATAAAGTGCAGGCAATCATGCCGTTGTAGAGCTTGCGGCGTTTGTCGGCCTTGCGGCCAAAGTTGGTCTCAAAGTCCGCATCGGGCGTAATGACAGAGTAGATCCAGCCGCGCTTTTGCGGGAAGACTTTGCCCATGATGCCCACCAGCGCCCGTGCCTGCTCGGCGTCCAGCAGACGCTCGCCGTAAGGCGGGTTGCAGATCACCGTGCCGCGCTCGGTTGTGGGCGCAAAGTCGGCCAGATCCCCCTGCGTGACGCGCACGCAGTCCGCCACGCCAGCGCGTGCGATGGTCTCACTCGCCAGCGCGATGGCCGCCGGGTCTTTGTCTGACCCAAACGCGCGGAAGTCGGGCGCGGGACGCGCCAAATCGCGGGCGCGTGTGCGCTCGTCCGCCCACACTGTTCGCGGAATCTGCCCCCAGCGTTCGGCGGCAAAGCTGCGGTGCAGTCCCGGTGCGATGTTCCGCGCCATGAGCGCACCCTCAATCAAAATTGTGCCCGTGCCGCACAAGGGGTCGTAGAGAGTGTGGTAGGGGCGCAGGCGTGACGCGGCGCAGAGCACGGCGGCCAGCGTTTCCTTGATGGGCGCTTCCCGCGCTTCGGGGCGGTAGCCGCGCTTATGCAGTCCCGCGCCGCTGGTGTCGAGTAAAAAGCTGACGCGGTTATTCAGGATGGCGAACTGGATTTGCCGCAGTGCCCCCGTTTCGTCGAACCACTCTAGAGCGTACTTTGTCTTCAGCCGCTCGACCACCGCTTTTTTGAGGATGGCTTGGCAGTCGCGCACGCTGAACAGGTCGCTCTTGAGGCTGTAGCCCTTGACGGGGAACGCGTCGCTTTTGCCGATCCAGTCCTCCCACGGCAGGGCTTTGGCAGCTTGGAAGAGCTCTTCAAAGCTGTGCACCTCGGCTTCGCCCAGCAGGATTTGCACCCGCTCACAAAAGCGTGCGCAGATGTTCACCCGCGCGATCATCTCTACCCCACCACGAAACAGCACGCGCCCGTTCTCCGCCCGTACTTCCTGCGCCCCTAAGTCGCGCAGTTCCTCGGCGATGAAGCTCTCCACGCCCAACAAACACGGAACAACGAGCGTTAAAGAACCAGCATCGAGGCGTGCGGCATCGCCCTCCTCACACCTCAACCCTGATGCCTCATTACCCAACTGCATCGGGCACCAACAATCCGTAATCGCCGTCCGCGCGGGCGTAGAGCAGGCTCACCCGTCCACTTTCTTCGTCTAAGAAGAGGAAAGTGTCGTGCCCAATGAGTTCCAGCTGCAAAACCGCTTCTTCGCGGCTCAGGGGCTTGAGCTCCGTGTGCTTCACGCGCACCACTTTGCCTTGGCTCTCGGCCACGGGCGCTTCGTCGGCAAAGGTCTCGGTGATGGTCTGCGGCGTGCGGAGTTTTTTCTCCAGCCGCGTTTTGTTCTTGCGAATCTGGCGGATGAGGACATCCACGGCTTTGTCGAGCGCGGCCTCAAGGTCGGGGGCGCATTCCTGCGCACGGAAAATGAATCCGTCCTTTTGGAGCGTAATCTCCACGCCCTTGCTTGTTTTGTCGGCGCGGGCGGTGATTTTCGCCACATCGTCGATGCCAAACAGACGTTCCACCTTGCCCAGCTTTTTCTCGGCGCGTTCTTTGAACGCATCGCGCGGCGTGAGCTTCTTGCCAAAAATCTCAATTTTCATTGTACTCTTCCTCTTTTCCGTCCCTGTGGACTGCATGAAATCACGCAGAATCACTAACCTATGTATATTTTAACATATTCTGCGCCAAAAGTAAAGGGGGTTTTGCAATAATTAACAATTGACAATGAACAATGTACAATTTTTTGTTCTTGGACGAAGAAACGTACGGGGGCGGAATCTAACATCTAGAATCTAGAATTGTAGGGGCGCACGCCCCTGTGCGCCCGCTGATTCCCACAAACACAATGGGCGACAGGATAGATTGCCGCCGCATCCGCAGCCCTCCCGCCTGTATCCTCACGCCTCATCCCTCACTGGGTAGGTTGCCGCCCCTACAAAAAAACCACCGTTCAAATCCGCGTCGCCAGCCGCGTAACGTTTTCTTCGCGAAAAGCCGCAAAGCTGCCCGCTTCCAGCGCGGTGCGGATGCGCTCCATCAGGTGGTTATAGAACCACAAATTGTGCGCGACCGCTAGGCGCATCCCCAGCATTTCGCCCGCTTTGATCAGGTGACGGATATAGGCGCGGCTCTTGCCGCTGGCGCAGGCCGGGCAACCGCAATGAGCCTCAATGGGCGCGGCGTCGCGCTTGTATTTCTCGTTATTCAGGTTGCGCACGCCCGCCCAAGTGAACACCTGCCCGTGCCGCGCGTTGCGGCTGGGCATCACGCAGTCAAACAAATCCACGCCGCGCCACACGCCCTCGATGATGTTCGCCGGCGTGCCCACGCCCATTAGATAGCGCGGCTTGTCCGCTGGCATGTGCGGCTCGACCGCCGCAATCACGCGGTACATCTCCTCCGGCGGTTCGCCCACCGCCAAGCCGCCGATGGCGTAGCCGTCCAGATCCAGCTGGGCGATCTCTTGCATATGCGCCACGCGCAGGTCGTCAAAGGTGCAGCCCTGATTGATGCCAAAGAGCATCTGCTGGGGGTTGAGCGTATCGGGCCGCGCGTTCAGCCGCGCCATCTCGTCACGGCAACGCAACAACCAGCGCGTAGTGCGCTCGCAGGAAAGCCGCGCGTATTCGTAAGCCGCCGGGTTTTCCACGCACTCGTCAAAGGCCATAGCGATGGTCGAGCCCAGATTGCTTTGGATGCGCATGGACTCCTCTGGCCCCATGAACAGGGCGCGGCCATCGATGTGCGAATGGAAGAGTACGCCTTTCTCGCTGATTTTGCGCAGCGAGGCCAGCGAAAACACCTGGAATCCGCCGCTATCGGTGAGGATGGGACCCGTCCAGCCCGTAAAGCCGTGCAGACCGCCCAGTGCGCGAATCACGTCGTCGCCCGGGCGCAGGTGGGTGTGGTAGGTGTTGCACAGCATGATTTGGCAGTCCACGCGCGTCAAATCCTCCGCGCCCAAACCGCCCTTGATGGCGGCGGCCGTCGCGACGTTCATGAATGCGGGGGTCTCCGCCACGCCATGCGGCGTGACGAATCGTCCCCGCCGTGCGCGGTTTTCTTGCTTGATGAGCTGGTAAGACATATTTTCTCCAGAAGACAGAAATCAGAGGACAGAAGGCAGAGGACAGAGGGGGGATGAGGGGTCAGGATACAGGGGGAGGTTTGTAGGGGCGGCAATCTGCCGCCCGGCTCTAGCGTGTGGAAATCAGCGGGCGCATACCCACAGGGCACAGGCGGGGGCGTGCGCCCCTACAGGCCTCGCGCCTTCTCACACGCGGACGCGCAATGCGCGCCCCTACGGGTTAGGTGTGATCGCTGATGAATTCCATTTGTAGGGGCGACCCTTGTGGTCGCCCTTTATGCAAAGCACCTTATCGGGGCAACCATACCCGCAGGGCACAGGCAAGGGTTGCCCCTACAGCAATCAGCGACACCCACAAAAAGCCAGAGGGCACTCTGCCCTCTGGCTTCTGCTCTCTGTCCTCTGTCCTCTGAGAATCCTCACACCTGAGTGCCGCCCCACTCCACGAGCGTGAAGCCCTTGCGGTCAAAGGCGGGGCGCTCGGCCGGCGCGGGGACTGCCACGGGCGCGGTGAGCGGCTTGTAGACCATGAACACGCGCAGGGTGCTGTCGGGCGCAGGGTTGACGACCAGCGGCGCGGCTTTTTCGTATTCCGTCCACTGGAACGTGACCAGATTATACGCGTTGTCCTGCATCAGCGGCAACCAGTAGACGATGAATTCGTTGTATTCCTTGGGCGTGAGACCCAGGGCGGCGAGTTTTTCCTGCAAGAACGCCGCGGTGTCGCCGCCGGGGACGCACCAGCCCTCGCTCAAGTTCCACTGCAGGTTATCGCCCAGACCCTCCCAGAAGAGGTAGCTGTATTCGCGGCCGTCCGCCTTATTGACCAGATGCCCATCGGGATAGGCACGCACGTTCCAGCCATCGCCGTAGGCGGGATAGCTGACGGTCAGTTTGCCGTCAAAGTTTAGTTTGACGTCGACATCCGTTTCTGTCTCGGGGTAGAGGTAGAGAATCGGTTTGGCGAAGTCGGGAGGATTTAAGGGGTCGTAGGGCCCAGGGACGCCGGGATCAAGGGGATGAATCCAGTTGAGCAGGTCACCGATCAAGCTGTAGATGTACGAAAGAATGAGTTGGAAAAATGTGATGACTGCGTCCATGTTGACACTCCTGTTACAAGCTTTGGGCAAAATCCCTGCCTGATGGTCAAGGATTGTTTTGCTCTGTCTATATTATACCACTCCATGCCTCCAGAATTTTCTAAATTAGAAGAATAAAAAGGTTTTTTGTAGAAATTGCTCTTGATTTCGTAAAAAACAGAGGATAGAGAGGGATGAGGGGTGAGGCATGTAGGGGCGCGCATCGCGCGTCCGTGGTTGAGAAGGCAGATGTTAGAGGACAGAGGGAGGCGTGAAATCTGTAGGGGCGGCAACCTGCCGCCCGCGACACGCAAAACACCGGGCGGCAGGTTGCGGCCTCTATACAGCAGATTGTTGGCGCGAGAAAATGAGGGGGCGTTTGCCCCCACACGTCCTGTATCTCTCAAGCCTCTTTGGTCTCTTTGACTTTCTGCAAGTCATTCGCGCGAATCTGTGTGCGCATGATTTTGCCGCTGGAGGTTTTGGGCAGCGCGTCCACAAACTCCACCACGCGGGGATATTTATACGGCGCGGTCACGCGCTTGACCAAATCTTGCATTTCTCGCTTGATCTCATCGCTGGCACTGTGGCCCCGCGCCAGCACCACCGTGGCCTTCACCACTTCGCCCCGCAGGGGATCTGGGTACGCCGTGACGGCGCATTCCAGCACGCCGGGGTGCTCCATGAGCGCACTCTCCACCTCGAACGGCCCAATGCGGTAGCCTGAACACTTGATCACGTCATCGTTGCGCCCCACGAACCAGTAGTAGCCGTCCGCATCACGCCAAGCGGTATCGCCCGTGCTGTAGTGCCCAAACTGGAACGCCTTGGCCGTGGCGGCCTCATCCTTCCAGTACTCTTGGAACAAGCCCGTGACGTGTTTGGCCGCCGCATCGCGCACGCAGATTGCGCCCACTTCGCCGTCTTCGCAGCTGCCGCCCTCTTCGTTCATCAGGAAGATGTCGTATTGCGGCGCGGGCTTGCCCATGCTGCCCGGGCGGATCTCGTCCCAAGGGAAATTGGCCAACAGCACGCTGCTCTCGCTCTGGCCGAAGCCCTCGTAGATGCGCAGACCCGTCTTGCTCTCAATCTGGCGGAACACTTCGGGGTTCAGCGGCTCGCCCGCCAAACTGGCGTGGGCGATGAAGCTGAAGTCGTAGCCGCTCAGATCCTCTTTCATCAAAAAGCGATAGATGGTCGCGGGGGCGCAGAAGGTGTAGGGCTTCAGCCGCGCCAGCGCATCGAGCATGGCGCTGGGTACAAACTTTTCTGTGTCATACGCCCCGATGCTCGCGCCGCAAATCCACTGGCCGTAGATCTTGCCCCACGCGAACTTTGCCCAGCCGCTGTCGGACTGCGTCAGGTGCACTTTGCCGTCGGCCACCTGCTGCCAGAAGAGCGCGTTGGGGATGTGCCCCAAGGGCGAAGTCTGGTCGTGGCGCACCATTTTGGGCAGTCCCGTTGTGCCGCTGGAGAAATAGATCAGTAGCGGATCGGTGTTGACCGTGGCCGCCTTGCCCGTCGGGCGTTCCAGCAGAGGGGAGTAGTCGCCAATCACTTTGCGGTAGTCGATCGCGCCAGGGACGGCTTTGTCGCCCACGGTGGCGTAGGTGTGCACGCCGGGACTGTCCTGCAGGGCGACCTGGGCATAGTTGACCACGTCGTCGTCGGCAACGGTGATGAGCATTTTCGCTTCGGAGAGCGCTAAGCGATAGCGCAGGTCTTTGGGCGTCAGCTGGTAGCTGGCCGGCAGGGCAACCGCGCCCATTTTGTGCAGTGCCGTCAGCAAGAACCAAACCTCAGGCCGCTGCTTGAGGATGAGCATCACCACGTCGCCCTTGCGGACACCCTGCGCCTGCAGGAAGTGCACGGCGCGGTTGCTCTGGGCGCGGATGTCGCCAAACGTGAAGGCACGCACTTCGCCGCTGTCGTCCGTCCAGAGCAGGGCGGGTTTGTTCTCGTCAATGTCTGCCCACGCGTCCACCACGTCAAAGCCGAAGTTGAAGTTTTCGGGGACGACGATGCGGAAGTTTTTCTTCATGGATTCATAGCTGTTAAATTCCGTCCGCGGACAGAATCGTTTGAGTATTTCGTACATTTTTCTTCACCTCATGTTTTGTTGACACATACGAGGTATTGAGGTATGAGGCTTCAGGAGTGAAAGGACACGCACAACGTGTCGCGCCCCGCCCTCATTCCTGTGTCCTCATCCCTCGAGCCTCACTAGCCTTGGTCTGTTATGACCGCCAAGAAGCGTGCACGCCCGCCCACAGAGGCCTGGGAATGCGCAATGGCGGAGTTGAAGTAGATGCTGTCGCCCGTCTCAAGGCGAACGGTCTGGTCGCCGATGTGCACGTCAATTGTGCCTTCCACAACAAGGTTGAATTCCTGCCCGCTGTGGACAATCGGTTCGGGGTCGGGCTCTTCGGCCTCCAGCGTCACCAGCATGGGTTTCATGATGCGGTGCTGAAAGTTGTCGGCCAAGCCCTCGTAGTGGTAACCCGCATAGCGGTTGAACTGTTCGCCGTTCCCGCTGCGCACAACGGTGTAGCTATTCATGCGCGGCTCTTCGCCGGTGGAGAGCACGGTGAAATCAACGTTCAGTGCCTCGGCAATGTCATAAAGGGCACTGATGGGGATGTCCTTTTCCCCATTTTCCATTGCAATATAGTCCCCCAAGGGGACTCGTGCACGCAGGGCGATCTCTTCTTGCGGCAACTCAAGGATCTCGCGTAGCTCGCGGATGCGTTTGGGAATCTGTAGCCATTGCGCGTTCATGTGTTTTCTCCCTGCGAACAAAATGAATTGAGGTAGTATAACACATAGCGCGAAAAATTGCAAGTTTTTTTCTGCAGAGTTGTCTCATAAATTTTTCCAGAACAGAAACCTGTAGGTAGGGTCGCCCACTGATTTCCACAAACACAGCGGGCGGCAGGTTGCCGCCCCTACAGAACTCTTATGCCTATCCTCATCTCTACTATAACAGCGGGCGCACGGGGGCGCTCGCCCCTGCAAATCGCACACAAAATCCCCCCTCCCACCGTTTTTTCTCGCGCGTACGATGAAAAAAGTTTACAAAATACAAGAAAAATTTTCACATTTTCTAAATTGGAAAAATAAGGAGGTTGGATTGTGATAGAATATGTGCATTCAATGGCTTATTTTCTGCGGAAGGAGGAAAAACACATGGCATGGCTAAAGACACTGATTGACGCGCTCACAGAGTGGGCACAGAAGACCATCGAGATCGACAACCTGAACCTCTTCGATACGCTGGCGGATCTGGGCGCATGGATCAAAACCTTGGTGTAAAACACCAAACGAGCGGCGTCTCCTGCGGGAGGCGTTGCTTTTTTTGCGTCCAAGCCGAAAAACCGACACAAAAACAAAGAAGTTTTGTCATAATTTCCAAATTAGAAAAACATCAGTCCCAAAACGTGATAGAATATATTCAACCAATATGAAGTTGGACTTTCTGGGGAAGGAGGCTTTTCACATGCTTTGGTTACAACAACTGGTTGACGCCGTTGTGTTCTGGCTGGAGGCGAACATCCTGAACGATGTCGCGAATCTGGATTTGGGCGCAACTTGGACGGAGTTCGCAACATGGGTCAAGGGCTTTGTGGCGTAAACACAGAGAAAACAGCGTCCCCCTTTGGGGATGCTGTTTTCTAATGAACAATTTTTTGCAGAATTTTTGCATTCGGCACTTGACACATTCCCCGAAAAGTGCTATAATACGATACCGTCAGCGAAGAGCGATTGCGGAATTGTGTAATGGTAGCACGGCAGACTCTGACTCTGTTTGTCTGGGTTCAAATCCTAGTTCCGCAGCCAAACGAATTCTTCGCTGAGAAAAACACGGACAAACGGCTCGTTGGGGCTAGGGTTGTCCGTGTTTTTTGCTTTGTAGGGGCGGATATCATCCGCCCGCTGTCTAGCAGAGGGCAGAAATGCGCCCGAAATATCTGTCCTCTGTCTTCTGCCTTTTGAGTCACCAATACCGATTCACCGACACCAAACGCGCCGTGTAATAGGGTTCGTCCAGCCGGTTGATACCAACGCCGTTGTTGACCACGGACGAGTGGATGAACTGCCCGTCGCCTAGGTAGATGCCCGTGTGTGACACGCCGACTTTGTCCGTGTTGTGGCTGAAAAACACCAAATCGCCGATGGCGATGTCGCGCAGCGCGATCTTTTTGCCCGCTTTGGACTGCGGCGTTCCATCGCGCGGCAAGGTGATGCCGTTTAGGCGATAGCAGATATATGTCAGCCCTGAGCAGTCGATGCCGTCCGCGCCCATGCCGCCCCAGAGGTAAGGTGTGCCCATGAACAGCCGCGCCGTGGCGACGATCTGTGCGCCGCCGTCCAAGGCGGGCTTGCCGCTTTTGGGCATGACTTTTACGTGCGCTTTGTCGATTTGCCCCGTGCCGCCCTGCGGCAACTGCGCTTCAAACTGCGTGTCGCCGAGGAACTGCCCTGTCAGTTCCGTGCACATGGGCACAGAGAAGGTCTTGCCCTCGGCGACCAAATTCGCTTGGGGCACTGTGACATACACGCGCACCTTGCCGCCCTGTCCCTGTGCGCCGTAGACTACATTCTTTGCTTCAATGTAGCCCGTGTAGCCATCGACCACCCGCACCTGCAGGAATGCGCCGCTCTTGCCCAGCACGGTGACGGTTTGGTTGTACAGTGCCTGCGTGTCCAGCGTAGAATTCGTGCGCGGCTTGTTGTATAACGAACACAGCGGAGTAATCACCGTAGCGATATTGGCGGGGGCTTGCGTTGTGGTTTGGGATGTGATGCTCGGACGCGTCGGGGCTGTGGTCGTAGACGTTGTCGGCGCAGACGTTGCGGAAACGATCATGGCAGTGCTCTGTGCCGCAGTCATACTGGGTACACTTGTGGACGCAGTGCTATTGCTCATTTCGCCCGTATTTGGCGTTGCACCACAAGCCGCCAGCAACACGAGGGTCAGCAAAACTGTCAATATACGTTTCAAAAACACTCTCCCAAATCCAAAATCTTACACGCCCGATTTCTGCTCTCGATACACCCGCGCCAGCACATCCGTCAAATACGCCCCGGCTTCGGCGGCGTTGATGCCCCCGGCGTAGATGTTGCTCACCACGGTGCGCTCGCTCTCGGGCATACCGGGGCGGGGATTCCACGCCAAATACGCGCTCATGCTCTCCGCACTGCCCAGCCCCGGCCGCTCACCCAGCAGCACGCAGACCACCTTCGCGCCCACCGTCTGCGCCACCTGCTCCATGGTCGCCACGCGGCCATACGCAACAAAAAACGGCTGACCCACCTTGAGCCCCTGCCCCCGCAGTCCCTCCAGCAACAGCGGCAAAATCGTCTCGCCGTTCGCTTCTGCCGCGCGGGAGCTCAGACCGTCGGCCAAATACACCAGCACGTCGCAGGGCTCTGGGTTAATCGCTTTAAGCTGCGCCAGACTTTCCGCCGGGAACACGCGCCCCAGATCTGGCCGCGTGAGGAATTCGTCTTTGTCCGCGCAACGGGTCAACACCGTTTCCAGTCCCAAACGCGCCAGAAAATCGCCGTCCACGTCTTGGAGCACAGCGTCCCGCGCCGCCGCATGATCCGCGCGAAGCTGCAGGTAGCTCTCTGTCCGCAGCCGCGCACCCGCACGGCCCACCGCAATACGCGCTGGGGTGCTCGACTGCATCCGCGCAATTTCGGGCGCAGTCGCCGGCGCGTCCGCTGTGTGTGCTGGCGTACCAGCGCCGCGCGCTATTTCTGCCAACACAGCTTTTGTGATGGTCTCCGTCAGTTTCTGTATGTCCTGCTGATGCACGCGCTTCACCTCACTGCAAAAAGATCGTTGGATCGCCCGCCCGCGCGGTGAGCCGTCCGCCGTGACTAATGCCCCACTTCTCCAGCCACGCGTCAAACGCGGCGATGGGGCGCAGCCCCAGTACTTCTCGGATGGCGGCGGCATCGTGGCAGGCGTTGGTCTGGTAGTTGAGCATCACGTCGTCGCCGCAGGGCACGGCGATGGTGTAGTTCACACCCGCGCCTGCCAGCAACAAGGCCAAATTCTCGATGTCGTTCTGGTCGGCGGCCATGTGGTTGGTGTAGCAACAGTCGCAGCCCATGGGCAGGCCGCTGAGCTTACCCATGAAGTGGTCCTCCAGCCCCGCGCGGATGAGCTGGCGGCTGTCGTAGAGATACTCAGGGCCAATAAAGCCCACCACGGTGTTGACCAAAAACGGGTTGAATGCTTTAGCAAAGCCGTAGCAACGCGCCTCCATGGTCACCTGATCCGCGCCGTAGTGCGCATCGCTGGAGAGCTCAGAGCCCTGCCCCGTCTCAAAATATAGCACGTTCTCGCCCGTGGCCGTGCCCTGCTCTTTCAGCAAGTCCCAGGCCTCGCGCACCGTCGCCGCGCTGAAGCCGAAGGCGCTGTTGCCCTTTTCGCTGCCCGCGATGGACTGGAAAATCAAATCGCTCGGCGCACCAGCACGGATCGCCGCCATCTGCGTGGTGATGTGCCCCAGAACGCAAATTTGCGTGGGGATTTCGTACCTGCGCTTGAGCTCGTCGAGCCGACGCAGCACTTCCCCTAGGCTTTCGGCGGTGTCGTTCACGGGATTCAGACCGATCAGCGCGTCGCCGCAACCGTAGCTCAGACCGTCCAGCACGCTGGCGGTGATGCCCTCCACGTTGTCGGTGGTGTGGTTGGGCTGTAGGCGCGTGGAAAACGTCCCCCGCAAACCAATGGTCGTGTTGCACGTGGCCGGGACGCGCAGTTTGCTTGCGGCGTACACCAAATCCAGATTGCCCATCAGTTTGGCCACACCCGCCACCACTTCGCTCGTCAGTCCCCGCGAAACGCGCTTGATTTCGTCCTGGGTGGTGTCGATGCGCAGCAGCCATTCGCGCAGCTCCGCCATGCTCCAACCGCGCACGCGTGCGTATTGCTCTTCGTCCACGCCGTCCTGAATGATGCGCGTCACCTCGTCTTGTTCGTAGGGGACGATGGGGTTCTCGCGCAAATCGCGCACGAGAAGCGCACCCAGCACCTGCTTAGCCGCCACGCGCTCCATGTCGCTGCTCGCCGCAATGCCCGCTAGCTTGTCGCCGGACTTCTCCTCGTTTGCTTTGGCCAGCACGTCCTTCACGTCCCGAAACTGAAAGCTCTGCCCGCGCAATGTGGTCGATAAATTCATGTTGCACTCCCCATAATCAGCGTTTTCACCACCACGGGCAACGTCAGCCCGCCCAGAATCGGCTGGCCGATGTCCAGATAGGTGTTCGCCCCGGCGCAGATGTTGTCGAGCACCACAAGCGGCGTGCCGCGCAAGAGCCCGGAGAGGATCAGCCCCAAGGCCTTCGCGTTGTCCTCGTGCAGGATGACGAGCAGGGGAGAGCCGGACAGACTGCGCACCAGTGCCCGCGCCAACCGCGTGAGATCTGTGTAGCCCGGATTGCGCCGCCCTTGCAGTGCGCACACGGCGTGTGGACTGTCCGTCTGCGTCAGAAAGTGCGCGAAATCCTGCGCAAAGGTGTCGCAGTCGCCGCGCCAGAGGGCGGCCTCTTGCCGCTCGCTTACGGCAAAGACGGGCACGTTTTGCAGCGGGAACAAGTCCGCGCTGCTGTAGTGCACCGTTGAGCCCGACAGCTCCGTAGTGTGACTGCCCGCGCCAATGACGGTGGCGCGGATTGTCTCGCCGCCGCGCTCTGCTTTCGCGAACAGGGCGGACTGTCGCAGTGCCCGCCCCAGCAGAACGCCGAAGTCACCGTAGGCAAAGTCGGGCAGTGTCTCATCAAATACACAGTCCGCCACGCCGCCCGACAGGGTGATCCGCGGATACGGGGACGTGGGAAAGTGCCGCGAACTGCCCGCCGTGCGCAGACGCTCCAGTAAAGGGGAAGCCTTGCCCAAGGCCGCGCTTTCCAGTGCTTCTGTCAGCACTTTTGCCAGCTGTGCCAATTGCGCCGTCTGTGGCACTTGCCCGACCGTGAGGGATAGGTTGTGCTGCCGGGCAACGTCCTGTGCGGCAGGGGAGAGGGTGGTGAGCCGCCCGTCCGCGCTAAAGCGGAGCATCTTGCCGCCAATATCATAGCACGCCGAGGCCACGAATTTGCCCGAATCAAAGAGCGCAAGATTGGTTGTCCCGCCGCCGATATCCAAGTTGACCACCGAACAGCGTCGGGCGCGGGAGAGTGCCTGTGCACCGCTGCCTTGCCCGGCAATGCGGCTCTCTAGGTCTGGCCCCGCCGTGGCGACCACGAATTTGCCCGCAAAATCCCGCAGGTTTTCCAGCACTGCTCGCGCATTTTCCTTGCGTGCGCTCTCGCCCGTGATGATCACCGCGCCCGTGTCTGTCTCGCCGGGCGCGATGCCCGCGTTGCGATATTCCGCCGCAACGATCGTCCGCAGAGCCGCCGCGTCAATGCGCTTTTCGTCCAGCAACGGCGTGGGGTAGACAGGGCTTTGGTAGAGCACGCGCGTGGCGGTGATCTGCGCGTTGGGCACGCGAAAGAGCCCGGCGGTGTCGGTCACCGTGAGCGCGGAAAACACTACTTGTGTGGTGGACGTGCCCACGTCAATGCCCACAGAGCGCAAGGTTTCCGCCATACGCTACGCCCTTCCCAACAGGAGCAGCACCACCGTGCCCAGCACCTGCACGCCAAAGAGGATGAGCACGGCAGTGATGGCCTCTAGCCCCATGAGCAGCGCCACCGAGAAAAACACCGCCGCGGCCACGAGGAGCACGAGTTGCGCAAAGTTGGTGCGTCTGGCAGCGCGATCGATGCGGTGCGCGGCCAAAATGAGGGAGAGGTAGGAGTGCGCAGAGCCGTCGTGCAGGGCGGCGGCGGGTGCACTGGGGGCTTGCAGGAGGCGATAGCGTTGGAACGCGACTTCGCCACGGGGCGAGGCAATGCAGACCGCGCCTGGCTGTGTGAGGGAGAACTGCTTAAGTAGGCCGCGCTCGGTGATGTTCGGGTCGCGGGTGCAGACCAGTAGCTGTAGCCCGAACTTGGCCAGCGTGCTGATGCGCTGCAAAAACCGCGCGGGCTTGTAGCGGAACACCACCGTGGCCTGATATTGCCCCGCAAAAGAGAGATACAGCGGCCGGAAACCGCGCTTTTCCCAGTGCTGTTCGGTCGGTCCATCCGGCAAACCCGCCACGCTGTGCGAGCTCAAAAAGCGCAGTGTGCCCAGCAGCACCGTGTCGGAAAAACTGCCGTGGGGTAGCTTAGCGGAGATGCCCAGCTTTTCGTGGGAGCACACCTCGCGCACTTTGGGGATGTCCGCATCGGGCACGTTCATCTGGCGGCGGAATGCCTCGAGCGCAGGGCCGTCCATCTCGCGCAGCATGGCCGCCGCGTAAGTCATGATGGTGGCGAGGTTTGCGCCAGCCTCTCGGGCGGGCAGGAACTTCACCAGCGCACAGTTTGCGCGGTCAAACAGCTCCACGCCGTCCAGCGCATATGCCCCCGCGCTGGCGATTTTCTGCGCCGCCGGGACGGAGGCGAGCATGGCCTTGTCCTCTTGTAGCTGTTGCCGCACGCGGCGCATGGGCAGGGTTTGCGCCGCGAACAGCGCAAACGGCAACAGCGCAATGCTCAGCGCGGGTAGGGTGGCCAGACTCGTGGCCATTGCGCCCGTCCGCAGGAACAGCGCCACGCTCACTAAGACCGAAATGCCCAGCGAAATGGGGATCAGCCAGCGAAATAGGCGCTCCAGCGGCGGATTATCCCCGCTTTCGCGGCAAAAATCTTTGGGAAAGGCGATTTGTTGCGACACCAAAATCGGCGCACTCTTCAGGTGCACGCCCGCACGCAATTCGTCCTCGTCGCTTTTGCTCGTGAGGGGATGGACGGCAAAGAGTGCGTTGGCGTGCAGAATCGCCCATTCGCCAAAGCTGTGCGCCAGATTTTGCACCGTGGCGTTTTTGGCCACTTGATTGAGGAATCCCGCCAGCAGCAACGGCAACGTGAAGGCGATTTGGTTCGTTGTGCCCAGAGAGGGGATGGGCAGCAGCGGCAACAATCCCACCACCAGCGAGAGCACATAGGCCACGCCGATGGCGCTGTCGCTGTCGCCCTTCCAGCGAAACAGCCGCGCCAAACCGTCGCCGATATCGTGCGCACACAAAAAGCCAAACAGTGCCAGACACATCAGGTTGCCCGTCATGGAGAGCAGGTGATTCTCAAAGCCCAACGCACTGCCCAGCTCGCCGCCCCACGAGAGCAAAGTGAGCACCAGCCCCAACGCCAGCAGACCGCCCGAGAGCTTGGCGCGTCCCGCCGTTGAACGGGCGGTGGCCAGCAGATCGTGGTTGATGCTGTCGCGATCTGCCGGGTCGGTGTACTCAAATTCGGCGGGCGGGGGTTCTTCTTCGCTGTCCTCGTCTTCTTCTGGCACAGCGCCCGACCAAACGTCTTCCAGCGGCACATTTTTGGGGAAAGTGTTGATTTTCTCTTTGCGGCGGCGATGCAGTTGCTTTTCCGCCTCGTGCTCTTCCACCTGCACGGGCGGCTTTTCTTTTTGATAGAAGCCTTCGAGCACCAATTGCGCACCGTTGATTTCGTCGTCTATGTCGTCCGTGGGCGCTTTAGGTTCTGTGTAGAGTGGTGGTGTGGTGAAAGAGGGCGGCTTTTTCGTTTCATCGCTGGGCAGTTCCAGCGGTTCGATGCTCTGTTTCGGCGCGGCCACCTCCGCGATTCTGGTGTGCTCTTCTTCCGGGTGAAAGACCGCCGCCCAGTCGGGCTTGTCCACCGCAGGGGGCACGGGCGCAGGCTCTGGCGGCGGGGGTGGCGCAGGGGGCGTGAGCTCTTTGCTCTTACCAAACAAAGCGGCCTTCGTGCGCGGCTTTTTAGTGCGCGAACCAAACTCCTGCGTTTTGTCGCTTTGCGCAGGCATTTCGGTCTCTGTAACAGCAGGCGTTTCCGTGGGCGCAGGCGCGGGGGGCGGGGGAGACGCCGGCACACTGGACGCCGCTGGCTCTTCACCCGCAGGCGCAAAATACACGGGCGTTGTGTCGCTCGGCGATGCGGCAGGCGGGGGAGTTGGGCGGCTGTCGTTGCCCGTCAATGCGCGGGATTTTTCCAACAACGCTTGAATTTCTTCGATGGTCATGATTGAACTCCTCCCGATTCTGGCGTTGAATGGACGCGATGCTTGGCAATTTCGTAAAGCAGTATCCCGGCGGCCACGGAGGCGTTGAGGGACTGTATTTGTCCGCGCATGGGCAAGGAGACGACAAAATCGCAACGATTCTTGACCAGCGTTCCCAACCCGCGCCCTTCCGCACCAATCACCAAGCCCACGCCGCCCGCGTAGTCCACGCCGTCATACGCGCTCCCGCCCATATCCGCGCCGTAAAGCCAAACGCCGCGCTTCTGTAGCTCTTCCATGCACGCAGCCAGGTTGCCCACCCGTGCCACGGGCAGGTACTCCAGCGCACCCGCCGCCACTTTGGCTACGGTCGCCGTCAAGCCCACGCTGCGCCGCTCGGGGAGAATCAACCCGTGTGCCCCCGCCGCCTCGGCCGTGCGGGCGATCGCGCCCAAATTGTGCGGATCTTCCAGACCGTCTAGGAGCACAAAAAACGGCGCTTCGCCGCGTTCTCGGGCGCGGGCGAACAGATCGTCCAGCGAGGCATAGGTGTGCGCGGCGATGAGCGCCACAACGCCTTGGTGGTTGCCGCCGTCGCTGAGCAGGTCAAGCTTGCGGGAATCGCTGTCCTTGATGGGGATGCGCTTGTCGCGGCAGAGCGAGCGGATGCCGCCCAAAGCGCCGCCGCCCGCGAGCAGAACGCTGTCCACCGCGCGACCAGCACGCAGCGCTTCGCGCACCGCTTGCACACCAAAAAGTACGTCTTCCATGCGACCTCCCGCGTGTAGCACAAAAAAACTGGAATCACAAAAATGAAACACACGATAGTATAACATATTATGACAAAAAAGGCAAACGAGTTGCAATGAACAACACGGCCAAAGCATTTACTCGACAAACATCAACAAGTGCAAGAAATCGTGATTCATGGCGGCCTTGAACATCTTGTGCTTGGCGGACATGCGACCGACTTTTGTTTTGCGCAGCAATG
>JAISJQ010000063.1 GCA_031261445.1 Oscillospiraceae bacterium
TCGGGCGACCACATGGGTCGCCCCTACAATTTACGCATTTGGAAAAATCTGTGAGACGATGTGCCCCCTAAAACCTTCAATCCTGAACCCTTATCCCTCATCCCTCACAGGGGCTTGCAATTTTTGTGGAAAAGTACTATACTTAAGCTGTAGTAAACGGCACAAGACAGTTGTGCAAATTATTGTAGGAGTGAGACTATGAAATTCGGCAAAAAAGCATTGGCCATCTTCCTCGCGGCGCTCTTCCTGATGAGCACCTGCGCGGCGGCGGCGTTCGGTCTGGCCGCTGGCGTGACCCAGAGCACCGACCCCATCGCCCTCAACGACCCACTGGAGGCCTTCAGTCGCCTGCCCAGCTTCGGCACTGAGCTTGCATCGCCCAGCGCAAAGGGCTTCCCAGAAGACATCATCGTGGTCAATTCCAACCACATCCAAGGCGTGGCGCGTTACGGCGCGTACACCATCATCTCCGTCAGCGGCGACAGCTCCATCTCGTCCACTGGCTATTTCTTCTTCTTCAGCGACCAAAAGCTGCTCGGCGGCTTCCCGTCTCCTGAAGGTTTGGGGACGCACACGGGCGCGGTCTCCGTGGCCGGGGACTATCTCGCCTGCTCCACGGGCACAACGCTCTTCTATGACCTGAGCCCGCTCAAGAGCGGCAATCTGCCCAGTGCCACCCCCGTCCTGCAAGTCGGCGGCGTGGGCAGCACCATCGCCATTGCGGACTATAACGGCGCACCCGCACTCTATGCGTTTGGCGGCGACAACCTGAAGGTGCTCTCCCTGCCGCTTTCGGGCGCGTCCACCATCACGGAGCTCCCCTTCGCCGACCAATCCCAGCCCAGTGAGTACGACGGCACAGGGCAATGGGGCACGCTCAACGCTTGGACGAGTGACAACGACGCCCTCGTGGCCGACACGGCTGGCAACCTGTGGTTCTTCAGCCTCAACTCCAAACTGACTTTGAACAATGCCATCTCCGACCTCATCGGCGAGAACGGCATGAACTACGAAGACGTGGCGCTGCTCTACAAAATCGACCTCTCCAGCGGCACGGCCACCCTCACCGGGCCTCTGGCCACCAAAAAGCTTGAGCCCTATGATTCGTATCTCTTCGCGCTGGGCTCACACTTCCGCTTTGCTGCCTCTGTGCAGGTGTTCGATGCCGACAATTTCGCCATCGTCTCCACGCCGTCCCTGCCCGGCAACCTGTTCTTGGATGCCGTGAACGGCACGGCCAAAAACGTGCTGGATCTCGTGCGCCCCAACACGCTGTGCGTCAACGCCTATACCACGCGCCCCGTGGGCGAAAAAGCGCCGCCCTCGTTCCTGAACATCGAATCGCGCGGCTTCCTCAATTGGCTTTATCAACTGCTCTATCGCTTCCTGAGCATCGTGAATCTGGAAGGTGTTTTAGGCAAGTTGGGGATTAAGATTTAGGGATTAGGGTTTCGAAGACTAATGCCACAATGTAGGGGTTGCCGCCCCTACAGACCTCTCGCCTGTGGGCGCGCGATGCGCACCCCTAAGAGTGATAGCATACAGTAAAGCCGGAATGTGTCCACACATTCCGGCTTTTTGTGACGATTGCAATCTATCTGTGCACGGCGGCAGCAAAGAAGCCGCCGCCGTCCAGTGCCGTGTCGACGGTCGAGACCAGATAGCGCAGGTCGTCCATGGCGTGGTCGTTCTCCTTGCGCGGAGTATCGCGCCCCGCGTTTTCCTCCCAGCGATAGAGCGCGAATTCGCGTAGCGTGTCGCTGCAGGCGGGGTCAAAAAACAGTTCGCCCGTCTTGAGCATCCCCGCCACACGGCGAATGCCGTCGGTGACCTCGTTGCGTGCCTTGACGGCGCGAAAGCGTCCGTGCCGCGCAATCACGGCGAAAAAGCTGGCCGCGCTGGGGTCGGCAATGACGCAGTCGATGTCTCGACTGCCCGCCAGCGTCTCCAGCGCGGCGTAGTGCTCCTCGTCGGTGCGCTGATTCTGCTCGCGGCGGGAGTCGTAGTAGTACTCCGCCACGCGATACCACGCGCCCTCGTGCCGTGCCCAGAGCCCAAAGCTCGCCGGATTGACCGTGCCGTAGTCGCAACTGATGACCCACTTTTCGCTCACTGCCCCCGCCGGCAAGCTGCGCACGTGCACCGCCGGGTTGAACATGGGGTAGACCAGCCCTTCCGCCGCCACCCACTTGCCTAGGACGAATCGCTCGTAAAACGCGCCGCTGTAGAGCGTCTCGTAGCGTGCGCGGATGGCGGGGGTGAGGCCGGGGTTGTCGCGCATGGTGAAGTGCAGGTGCAGGGCGTTTTTCTGCGCGGCCTTGTCGATCCATTCGCGCTTGAACCAGTGCATGGGGTTCTCTGGGTTGCAGTTGAACCAGTAGCGCGAGCCGGGCAGGGAGCAACGCGCCAAGGCCTGCTCCACAAAAGAGCGCGGCATCAGCGCGGCCTCGTCAAAGAGCACGCCGCCCAGCGTCATGCCCTGAATCAGCGCGGCGGAGCTCTCGTCCTTTCCGCCGAAAAAGTAGTAGCGATTGCTGTGCCCAAACGCCGTGATTTCGGCGGTGTTGGTGCTGATTTTTTCCTGCACCGTGAAGCCGATGGACTGCAGGAAGGGCACGATGGGCGTGAGCAGATTGCGCCGCAATGAGGTGATGGTCTTGCCGCAGAGCGCAAAGGACGTGTCGCTAAACAAGGCGCTCGACCACAGAAAAAACGACAGCGCCATGCACACCGTTTTGCCTGAGCGCACCGCACCGTCGCAGAGCACCGCATCACGCCGCGCGTCCGCAGAGCCGGGCACCCACCAGCGCAGCAGACGCTGTTGTTTGGGCGAAAATTCCGTAAATTGCAACGTTTTTTTCACTTATTTCATCTCCAAATGGTCTGCATGTTGGGAAGTGGGGGGTGGTGGATCAGCCGCGCGGATTGTGCGTAGGGGATGCCGTCCTCGGCGTCCCGTGGTCTAGAGGCGGGACGCCCAAGGGGGCGTCCCCTACATCAACGTGCTGCGTCCACACTACTGTAAAGCGTTTCACTTTACATCGCGCTGAAAATCGAGAAATACAAGGTATAATCCTAATAAAACAGAAGATTCCCCAGCGGAACCTTTTTAGGCATTCAAGGATTTGCTACGGACGCATTTAGCAGGATCCAGCTTGCCAATCGCGCCGACAAAGCGGTAATGCACCGTGATGTCTTGCTGGCGTTTTCCGTCTTTCATTTCTGGCGCGTGAACCTCAATCCGCTCCACTAGTTCATGCAGAAGATGCGGTGTAAGCTCTGTCACGTTGGTATATTTCCGTACCCGCGCCAGAAAGCTGTTTACGTTTACACGCTCCTCTTCTTGCTCGGCCAGTTGCCGCTCCAGAAAATCCGTCTGCTCCCGTAAGTCCT
>JAISJQ010000032.1 GCA_031261445.1 Oscillospiraceae bacterium
ACTACGCCGAAATCCAGGAGCAGTGGCGCATCATCACCAAGGACAAGGGAGCGGACATCAAGGTGCTGGATATGCCGCTACTGGACACCACATTTTGCAAAAATCTGCTGGGCACTTTCATCGCCGATTTGGTGCTGCAAATCCTGTCATTCGTAGCGCAATTGGAGCGGGAAAATCTGTTGCTGCGCCAAGCCGAGGGCATCGCCGCCGCCAAAGCCAAGGGCGTGAAGTTCGGCCGACCACAGGTTACGGAGCCCGCCGACTTCGCGGACATCTTCACCCGCTGGCGTGACGGCGAGTTTTCTTACGAACAGGCGGCCGCGCTTTGTGGGTTTAGCGTGCGGACGCTGTATCGTAAGAAGGAGCAATTACAGAAATCGCAAGATGAGGGATAATTACAACGCCCTGCTGATAATAGCCATTATTGCGACGACTACCGCTGTTTTGTTATGTCCAATCGGCCGCAAAGCTTCTCGTTGTACCCCTTGCCCCGCTTTTTTCGTTGTGTCTTAATGTGCCATAAGTTCGCTGACGCGGACAAGCACATTGAAAGGTGGAAGACACTAGTGGAAATTCATGTTGAACTCGGGGAGCGGAAACGTAAGGAATTGGCTGTAGTTTTGGGGGCGGCTTTTGGAACAACGCCAAGCTACAAAGGCCCGCCGTCTTATGCTTATGATGCAGGGCGGGCACTCATTGACCAGCAGGGTGTTTTAACTCTGAGAAAACACAGCCGCTTTGATAAGCAGGCAATGGAAAAGATGCTGGCAGTTTTAACCGAACATGGTTTCAAGTCGCGGCTCGTTGATGATAATGACGAGGCGAAGCTTGAAGCCACGGATAAGCTGACCATCCAAATCCCGCTGGACGGTTTCGAAGGTCGCTCAATTGAAAACCTGCGCTTGCTGGTGGCGAGCAAGGCCACGCTTATAAAGAAAGCGTTGGGTGTTTGCAACTTGAGCATTCAAGAGTCCGACGGCACCATCGACTTTCCGTGGTTTGACCGGATCCCCACGACAGAAGAAACCGCCGCCTACACGCAGTTCATCACGGCAATGTGTGACATGGCGAAACGGCAGCAGCGGATTTTGGCGGTGGAGAAGCCCACGGACAACGAAAAGTTTACGTTCAGACTGTTTCTTGTACGGCTGGGCATGAAGGGCGAGGAGTTTGCCGAGGCACGACGGATTCTGCTTCGCGATCTTACGGGGAATGGAAACTGGAAGGATGTTGAGGGCAGGAGCACGCAACCACGAAATGTTAAATCGCAGGACGTGGAAGCGTCAACTGCTCCGAGTGCGCTGCCGGCCTCAGTGCCAGAGCCAGAAGTAGCAGAGCCGACTGGTTTTCCAGAGGAGGCGAAGCCCGCAAAACGCAAGTTTTCACTTGGGACGATGCTCCGCAGATTGAAGGGACTGGGTTGTGTGTGACCATCTTAAAAACGCTCACGGTTTGTGGGCGTTTTTTTATGTGCTTTTCTATTTTGAGTATGACTACAAGGCTATATTTTAAGTGCGGTGCAAAGCCAAAATGCTTATTTACAAATCGTGAAAAGGTTTATACTATAATGTAATGGTATGGCGCTTTATTTTTGTGTATCACGGGTGCCAGTTAAAGCCAGTTGCGCTGGAGACGCTTTGCGCCTTCAGTACCTTAACAAATCTAAGTGAACGACATCGCTATACAATTAAAGAGGTGGCTGTAGAACATGACTGGTTGGGTTTCAGATAACATTCCACTTATGGCAGGGAGCGCAGTTGCGTTGCTTTCATTTCTTTCGGCACTCTTTAAATTTCTTAATGAGCGCAACTCAAAGAGCAATGATCTAAAGGATATAAAAAGAATGAAAGAGTATGCAGAGATATATTCTTCGCTACCAGATGAGGCCAGTGCTAAAAAAGATATTGATCAACTGTTGGCACTACTGACCCAAAAAATGTTACTGCAAAACAATCGAAAAATCAACAAAATGAATCTTGCTATGGCTCTTATCTTTGCCATATTTGGTGGATCTATATCATATCTTCTTGCGTGGTGGGCTACGCTAGTTAACGGCTTTTGGGCGATAATAATTTGGGGCGTTTTTGGGATTATTGTGTTGTTTACACTTGCCATGTTTGCTGCAGGGTTGTCATCTCTCTACAAGAACGATGATGCGTCCAAATAATTGTTTATAATAGTATTTATTGCATCATTTTGCTCGCTACCTTTCCAGCCGGCATGGCCGACAGCAAATGAATCCGCCAGTACGCAAAAAGTGCATCTTTTTCGGAGTACTCTGCCAATGCAGAAACAGGCGTGAGGCCACGGTCTCGCGCCTGTTTGCTTGCCGATTTGCTACTCCTCCAAAATTCCGATCATCCCGCACACGGCCTGATACAGGTAATCGTCGCACTCTTTGATTTTTTGCAGGAGCAGCGCGGCGGTTTCGCAGGTGCCCCATTCCATCTGGTCATAGTATTTTTTCGACCAGTCGCGGGTTTCGTACAAGGCGTGCAGCTGCCATTGCCGGGTGTGGGACTGGTCGCTGGCCCAGTCGATGAGCGTTTTGGGGAACAGGGGGACATCGTCGGGCCGCCCCGCGCGGATGGTGCGCGATTGAAAGCGCGGGTCTTTGAACTCGTCCCAAATTGCGTTTTGGTATTGCTCCGACACCGGTTGCAGATATTCGTGCGTTCGGAAAGCGGCGCCGAAGTTGTGGCAGTTCCAGGTCGTGCCCGCATGGGCGTATTCGAACAGCCGCTTCAGCTCTTTGATGCCCAAGCCCTTCAGCCGTTCCCAATAGCCCTCGAACGCGTGAATATATTCATCCCACACGCCCGCTTCCCGGTCGACATCCATCACGCGTTTGATACGCCGCAGGCCGTCCAGCAGGGTATACTTCCGCGCCGTTCGGCCGGTGATGACATACACGCTGTCAATTTCGCTGAGTTTGGGCGCTTTCTTTGGCTTATTTTGCGCACCATTGGCTTCCGGCATTTGCAGCTTGCCGCCGTCACAGCCAGTGAGTACGCGGAAGGAATCGGCTTGACCGTCCAAGTAGGGTGTGCCGTCTTTTTTCAGACGCGCCAGCACGGGCACGTTGCCGTCAATGGAAGCGCGGATGTGCGCCATGAGATCGCTCGTGTGCCTTTCGTAGGCATAGCCCACATAGCCCATCAGAAATTCGATCATCTCTTCGGTATCGTAAATCTCGTTGAAGATGGGCGTGGGCACATTGCCCCAACCCCGCACGCTTGCCGAGCGACCGGATACGGTGTCGAACATGTGCAAGTGGCGGTCAATGTCCACCTCGCCCTGCAAGTTCTCTAGGAACGTATAGACGCTGGTGAAGCAATTGGTGAAATCCAAGTCCCTGAACCCGGAAAAGCGGAAATCGAAATCGGCAGGTTTCATCGGTGTGCCTCCTTTGAATAGTGGCAACGCTGTGGCGGATTCCAGATTGCCTTGCGTATTTGTTTGCGCCGCCATCCTCAAGATTTCCGGCACGTCCTTGGGGCTGTGGCTTTCGGGGTTGGGGGTTGGTTTCTTCAAGGGTTCGCTCATTTCGCCACCTCCTGTTTCACGCGGATTCCGTAGTCCAGAATCACACGACCTGTGCCATCGCGGTCTTTGAAGCGCTCGCCATTGTAGCGCTCAAAGGCAAAACTTTCTTGCGGGTCGTCGAAAAACGCCCAGCCCTGTGCCTTGAGTGCTTCCGCGCAACGGTCGTGCTGGCCATAAAGACCGTCCTTTTCCCTGCCATAAAGCCAGCACACGCCAACCGTTGAGGCAGGCAGGTCGATGAACTCGTAGCCTTCTGGTGGGGCAGTTGTGGGCAAGTCGAATGTGCCAATCCAATATTCGAAGTTGCCGTTGTTGCAGCGCATGAAGCCCACATAGCCGGTTTCCACGCCCGCAGGCAATTCCGGCAACGCTTCCAACGGGGCGAACCAACCCTTATCGTGCCATTCCTTCCAGTGCGCGCCATAGCCGCCGCCTTTATCTCGGTCGGCGTTGGTATAGCGTTTGCCGATAAACCTCAGCGGCGGCAACTGCTCCAAGTGTACGTTCTGAACTTCTATCATACGCTCTCTCCTTTTCAGTTTTCGTGGTGTTGTTGGCATACTCGCCGCCATTCGCAAAATCTCTGGCATGTCTTTGGGGCTGTGGCTTTCGAGGAAATCTTCTTTTTTTAGTTGCAGTATGCACCCTTCAAAATCCCCTGTGCTGCCGTCTGGGTCTGGCCGAAATTTGGGGCCAACAGATGTTTCGGTGATGACCATGCCCAACTGGCGCAAGGGTCTAAGCTTTGCTTCGTCTGCAAGCGCCCACCCGGCAACGATGCTTTCTGCGCCGCATTCCGCGAAGGCATAGGCGTACAGCGCCCGCAACGCTTCATAATCGTATGCGTCACCCAGAAACGCGCCGTTCATCACGTGGCCGATATCCAAGGCCTTTTCATCGTTCATGGAATTGAAATTGACAAAGCACACCACCTTGCCGCTTGCTTTCACTTCCGCTGCCCAAAACTGCTCGCCCTGCGCAAAATAGCGTGCTATGTCCTTTGCGCTTTTTTTGTCTGTCGCCCAAGCATGGTCGCAGTTAGCGAACGGGGAAGCCTCATTCGATACGGCGATTTCTTGCAAATCCTTCCAATCCTTTGCCCGAAATTTACGCAGGATCAGGCGATCTGTTTCAAGCGTGTGGGGCGCAATAGAGATATAAGGAGGGCGCACACCGATCGTTTCCGCACGCTGTTCCCCCGCCATTCGCAAAATCTCCGGCACATCCTTGGGGCTGTGACTTTCCGGGGTGGGATTGGCCTTCTTCGCGGGTTCGCTCATTTCGATTCCTCCTTGATTTTGATCGGCACATACAAGTCCATCTGCTGATAGCCCAGAATGTCCTTGATGTACTCTGGGGACGTGACCGTGCCCAGACTGCGGCGCGTGTCCGTTTCGTCTAGGGCAAAGCAGCCGCTCTTTTTCACCCATTCCTGCATACCGCTGTGCACCCGGTCGTGGTCTTTGCCGTCGGCGTCCACGCTGATGGCCACGGCATAGAGCCCACCGGGGAAGTCGATCACGTCGAAGCCGCCGGTATCTTCCGGGATTTCCGCCACCGCATAGCCCCACTGAAATCCGCCGTTCGGCGCACTCCACAGAAAATCGCGCACATAAAACAAATCAGCCCGCTGTTTGTCATAGGCCGCAAACCAGTCGCAAAAACGAGCCAGTGCACCACCCGGCGCAAACGCGTCTGCGCCGTTGACAGCGCCAGAGGTAACCATCTTGCACGCGGGCAACTCGATGATGCGCACCTGATTACGCGCCTTCGCTTTGATGGTCGCGGGCGCAGGCTGGATGGCAGGTAGCGTTTGTTGGCTGGACTGCGCCGCCATCTTCAAAATCTCTGGCACGTCCTTGGGCGTATGACTTTCGGGCTTGGGTTGCTTCAAAGGCTCGTTCATGATGGTCACGCTTCTTTCCGATTTGGTATAGCCCTATTATACCACAATCGAATTAGCATTACGTGCCAACTTATTAGCAAATCGGTTCATTTTTCGACTTTTTGGTATATTTTCACGCGAATATCCCGCCGCTCGAAGCCCCCATTGGCTTCATACACTTCAAAAGGCGTGTCCACTGCCCGCAGCCCCATACTCTTTATCCACGCGGACAGCACGGTTTCGTATGCCCCCGCATCGCCGCAACAGTCGCCCTCCAAAACGGCATATTCCCCCGCGGGATGGGTCAGAATTTCAACAGCGCTGTCAGGCGGCAGCGGCAACGAGGGCGGCAGCGCCACCCCGCAGGTGTAGGCATGGTCTTGTCCTGTGGCGACATAAAACTGTCGGGCGTTTTGCGCCAGCGCGGGGTGTCGCGCCGCAAGGAAATCCATGACGGTCTGCGCCGCGGCTTTTTCTGCGTCCGCGCCAAATCTACGCGCCACCAAAAAGCGCAGTTCGTCACACGGACATCGCTGGATTTTATGAAAGCCCTGCTTCTTTTGCACGTGTAAATACAGCACAAGCCGCCGCGCCCGCCCGTCCGCGCAGAGATATTCCTCCAGATACGGCACATCGCCCTGCACAAACATGCTGGTTTTCAGCCAGTCGTTATAGAGATAATCCCACGCGGCGTTGATGGCGTCCTCCGCGTTGGGGCAGATTGTTTTGGCAAACGTGCCCGTGATTTCGGCACAATCTGCACCATCATCCTCAATGTACAGTTCATAGCAGAGCTTCGCGCCCTTTTGCTGGCCGTTGCGTCCGAAAATGCGCCCGCGATAGCCCGGTCGCTGGGCGAACAGCCACGCAATGGCGCGGTCTTCAATGCCCAGCAGGCGGCTGTCGTAATAGCGCAAGCAGCGCGTGGGCGGGAGGGTTTCGCTCGTCACCGCGACGGCTTGTGTTGGCGGATCGTCACACGCCGGGAAGAAGTATTCGTCACCGCCGATTTTGTACTGCGCGGGCGTTTGGCCGATGGCGGCTTTGACGCTGCGGCAGAGCACCTGATCCGAGCTGAACCCGCACTTGTGCGCAATCTGCTTCAGGGGCAGCTGCGTGTGCCGAATCAGCGACAGCGCCTTCGAAAGCCGCCGCTTGCGGATATATTCTTTGATGGAATGCCCCGTGGCGCTGTAGAACTCCCGGTACGCCTGCGAACGCGAAAGCAACCCGGCATCCGCCAGGCGCTCAACGCTCAGTGCATTTGTGATGTTCGCTTCCAGTTCGGTCAGCAGGGGGTTGATGGGCATGGGGTGTCCTCCGGGGTTGGCGTTTTGATGATTACAATCCGATCAGCGCCCGCATCCGCCGAATATCCTCCGCAATTGTGTCGCGCTTGAAGGGCTCATGTGACATCCTCCGCGATGTTCTGCTTCATTATACCACCGTTATTGTTTTTATGCAAGCTCATACACGGAACTCAATTTTTAGGGGCGAGCTGCCCGTTCCCTGCGGGTATGCTCGCCCCTACACAAAAAAAGTTTTTCGTGATTTTTAGCTGTGTTTTTTTCGCACCTGACTTTTGTACAGCCAAACGATGGAGAGCGCGATGAGGGCAAGCGCAATCCATTGAGAGGTGGATAAAAACCACCAAATGCCCCGCTCCACATCGCCACGGAAGAACTCAAGCACAAAGCGCCCCGCTGAATAGGTAATGAGCGTGAGGGGGAAAAGCGGCATTTCAGGCCAGCGGCGTTCGGGTTTTACGAGCAGGAAAACGAGTAACGCGGCCGCACAATAGCCCGCTTCAAACAGTTGGACAGGAAAATGTGCGCCGTTTGCCAGCTCAATCCCGTAGCAGCACCCGACAAAGTAGCAACCGATGCGTGCCAAGCTTTGAAAAGCCAACACGCAATAGGCGAAGGGATTGAACAGGTTGTTCGATTCCATGTGCCGCAGTTTTGCATACAAAGCCACCATGCCCATGCTGCCCAGCAGACCGCCATAGAACACACCGCCGCCTCGGACTATCTGATTCCAATTTTCTGCGGTCCAAAAGCCAGCGTCCTGTCGATTGAGCAATATGTACCCGAAAGCCGCGAGCAAGCGCGCGCCAAGCAATACACCAATCATGACCAACACAGCGCCGCCTAGAATATCCCAAACACGCAGTTGAAAAGCCCGGCGTTTCGCCAGCGCAATGATGAACGCAAACAAAAAACCAGCCAGCCCCATCAAAAAATACATGGACATGGGCGTGCCATTGAGATAAACAAACGGCATCATAGGACAATCCTCTCTTTATAAATTATAAACAGGAAACCAAGGAGAACGGCGTTGTTTGCGCTTGCCGCTCCCCTCAGTTCCCTTGCACTTGCGACCTACTGCCACCTAGTATACAGCAGAAGCGTCGTGGCGATTGTGTCGAAGATATTCACGATCTGAATGCGCAACTTTTCAAACCCCGTGGCGGGCACAACTTCGTAGACCGTTGCGCTATCCAAATCCTCCGGTGATGGCAAGACACCCCAACCACCAGACGTAATCGTGCAAAAAATGCCGAGCTCAAGCCCTTTCATTTGATACTGCACGGGTTGATCACTGAATAACGGAATTGTCAGATCTCTATAGGCAAATTTGCTACGGTCAGAGGCCTTATGATGTGTGTAGCCATGACCGGGAGAGCTCAGGATTTGACCTTGGACAATCTTTTTCGTTGAGCTTGGTGCGCCAACAGTAAAGGCAACGCTACTGGCCACGCCGTTGGCATCGATCGTCGTGATCAGAACATTGCCCATGCTGATGGTCAGAAATTGCGCACGGACATCCAATACCATTGTGGGTGTTTGCACGCCCCCGTTAGTTCCTACCCGCTTGAGCACGCCTTCATCAGACGAGACACAGCTACCACCCTTTGGAATGACCGCGTAGAGCACTGTGCCAAAGGGGATCATTCCGCCTGCGGACACATCCTGCTTGGTCGCGGGGCTGTCGCTGTAAATCGCCAAGATTGCTACAGAGTCATCCTCTGGATATAAAAGGGCTATACGGCTCATTGGCGTTGTGTCGCCCAGCACCCCAAAGACACCCATCCCCAGCACCAACATCGCGACCAACAGAACGCTCAACACTTTTTTCATTTCAGACACCTCATTGCATGTATTTGCGGATGCCAGCTTGCCATACAAAAGTCTCCGCAGGAACTCGTTGTATTCAATGTGCCGGGGACTGTTGGACAAGTCCCCGGCAAGTTGCCTAAGTTAGTTGCGGCTGGTGTCGGCGCGAACATCGATGTCATTCGGCGTGCCCGAAATCAACACCGTGTCTGTTCCAGCAAAGGATCTCGCTTGGTTTGATTCTGCCGAGCCAAAATCAAACGAACCAACCTATGTTTGATTTTGGCTCTCAGATTGCTGCGATTTTTCTTCTACCTCATTGTCACACTATTGGAGTAAGAAGAATTTTGATGCCATCAATTACTCTCTCAAACCAATTGATAATCATGGCAAAGAAGTCTTGGATTGACATATGAATACACCTCCTCACAAATTCTCTGATATCCTAATTTTCTGCGCGAACATCAATGCTATTGGGAGTCCCCGAAATTGCCACTGAGTCAACGCCAATCGGAATATCTCTTTTGCTATTTTGGGATGTGTTAACATCATACACAGATAGCTTTGCCCCTGCACTAACACCACTAGCTTGGACTTCACCATCATTGGCAGCCAATGAAACACTTTCGGTTGCGATTCCTTCAATAATAATCATATCCTTGGAGGATATTTCGTCAGGGACACTATGATATGTTTGTGCCATTTTATATTCGAAATCCTCTTCACCCACAATTTCAACGGTCTCACCGCTTGTTATAATCACAGCATTGGCTTCTTTCGATTCTGCACGTGCAAATCCTGCTGTATTTATAACAGATGCAATAATTCCAGACACATTGGAATTGAAGGTAAATGTTTCACTATCAGGAACTACGAATGTCATAGTTGAAGAAGATCCATTGATGAATGGACAACTACTGGAAGTCTCCATTGTTCCGCTAACAGTACCATCAGCACCGTTGAAGATTAGCGTTTCGCCTTCTGCATTTGTGACGGTGGTGATGCCTTCTAATCCAACCTCGATGTACGTTGTATTTTCAGATTCTGTAGTTATTGATCCACCAAGCAAATTAAAGGTTTCTCCAGGAACATAACTTGGCGCAGTGGAAGACGAAGAAGAGCTATTGCTACTACTGCTGCTTGAACCACATAGCTTGTAATTCTCAAAACTACTAAAATCAGATGTGCTCATTATAGCGAAGGCATCAAAATCGTAATTGACATTAGTATTTCCTAGGTAATTGCTACCATATCGATTTAGTTTGACTTGAACGGTGTTGTAGTCTAAACTAATGAATACAGTCACATCTTTGTTGCCACCATTTTCTTCAGGGATATTGCTATCATAAGCAGTTAAGTAATAACCATCAATTTCCTCATCACAGCCTGGATTTAATACGATAGCGTGCCCAAAAGAATCAGCCATAAAAGAAAACAACTGCTCCTTGTCATTCTTTGCTTCTATGACGATTTGTTCTGCGACTGATGCAAAACCATCTGGGTTACTATTTTTATTAGGATATGCCTCAGCTAATAGTGCTTCAATTTTCGCAATTTGCTGTGAAAGCAAATAATAATTAATTGCACTAAGCACATTCAAATTTTTGATAGGTCTTGGAATTTGATTGAGCTGAGTCTTGCCAAAATGTGCTGCCATCGGCAATAATCCTTGCTTGTCAAGGATTGCCGTTGCCGCTATCCCGTAACAAGAACCGCCAAAACCTTCAATTTCCCCAATGGCTTTTAGGTATATTATTGAAGGATTAATAACTGTTGGACCCAAAACCGGATGGGTTTTTATTACATTAAACTGAAGCTTTGCAAAATCAAGGGCTGAAATATAATAACCTTTAATCGAAGAATTGGTAAAGTTTTGCAGCGAATTTTTGAAGCTGTAACGGTCGGAAGACACATTCTGGAACTCAATATCACTTAAACTTGAATCGTTGCTCGGTGTTGCACACCCGAAAAAGCTCCCGTTGATAAAGCTCCATGCGCTATCGAAGATACTCGCGAAAAACCCACCGCTCTCCTCTTCGGCATTATTCTGCACGTTCAGAGACTCCAAATTGAGGAGATAGTTTTGCAGAATGCGTATCGCTAGAGAACTAAAGATTGCTGCGAGTTCTTCTTCGTCGAATACGTCCGCAAGTGCCTCGCGCAGCGCGACCACTTTCTCTCTGTACCAAGCAGCAATGTCTGGAACGGCATCGACCGCAAGCGCGAGTGGCTCGTTGTCCGTAGTGTCAATCTCGGCCAGCAGCGCAGCCCAATCAGCCTCGAATCCCTCTTCGTCCAACACGAAAAGCTCAGCCAAAGTCGTGGCCACCGTTGGGTCATCGGCAATAAGCGCCAACAAGCAATTGATGATGATATTCGCTTCATCCGCATCAAAGCTCGCGTCTTCAATCAGATATGTCCCCAGCCCATCCAAGTCCGCAAAGCCGCGCTCCAAGATGGCTGTCAGAAATGCCTCGGTAATCTCCTCTTCTTCAAAGCCATATGCACGCAATGTCTCTGCGACCATTTCTTCTTCGGTTGGCGGCGTAATGGGATTGAACACCTGCAGATTCTGCAGGTAACGGGCAAGGACGACCGTCATGAGCGGGTTAAAGTATTCAGCGAGTTCTTCTTCTGTGAAGAAGGCGCTGAATTCTTCGCGCAACGTAGCGGATAAGGTTTGATAGTATTCCGCGACCGCAAGAATCCATTCAATCGTCTCTTCGGGAAACCCTTCTGAAGGTTGAATATTAAGTTCATCCCAGTATTCTTCAAATTCACTGGGTGTCATCACAAGCACTGCGGAGATTTCTAACAAAGTGCTTTCATTAGTGCTCGGTGCTCCAGCGATCACCGTTGACAGTAGGGCTGAATTCAGCGTTGGATCAAAACCTGCGTCCAACAGGTACTCTTCCAGCAAGCTGAAATCGCCTAAATGTTGATCCAGAATTGGTTGCAAGATATACTCATCAATGAACTCCTCATCAATATCCATGGAAAGAAGGGCGTTTTTGACCAACGCGGCCTCAGTGGGTGTGGATTCTGTTGCAAAGCTCAGCAGCGGGAGCGAGCACAGCAACATGACAATGGCTAACACTATGGAAAGTGTTTTCTTCATGGATTTCATTATTTTCTCCTCTTTGATTTTCTGCGCACGCAGTGGCACACAGTGTTGTTCGCTTTCATTTCGTCTTTGACTGAGCGTTCGATCCCTCAAGAAGCCTCAGTCTACGGCTCTTGACCCATGGGAGACACCTTCCTTTCTGCACAATGTGCTGTCCGTTGGCGAAAAACGCATTGCAAGGCTTTTTGTGCGTTTTCTTCACGTTCTCTATTAGAAATCGGCAGAACCTGCAACCGCTGTCGATTGTTCCGTCTCAAATATGGATATGCCGGCTGGTTATTTCTTCCATAAATTATCTCTGCCTATAGTATAGAACACTTTGTTTGCTTTGTCAAGCTTTTTTGAACGATTTTACAAAAACTTTTGCTACGGCGATAACAGAAGTATGTGGCCTAGTCAACATACTTTGCGAACTGCTCTTCCATAATTTGCGATAATTCAGCAGAAATTGGATGATCGCGCAATCGCTGCTGATATTTCTCGACATTCGCTTTGTCGCCTAATGCCAAATAACTCCTCCATAGCACATAGTCAGCAGCATAGCGAAAGAAGGGTATGGATATCTGATTCAAGGCCGCTTCTTCTTGGACAAGCAAGGCATAATTTTCTGCACGATAGAGCGGGATGACATGGCATAATGCTTCCGCGAGCCGCTCGTTGCCGATGGATAGGCTATAGTACGTCCGAGCGTCTTGCACTTGCTTGTCGGATAGTATATCCACGATTGCCTGCGTGGTCACCAAGCAACTGTAGTGCTTACGCTGATACAACTTTGGGTCGTAGGCTAGGCTGGTGTATCCAATTTGGAAGAGCGCGATATTGCCAGCCCATGCATTGAGCAGGACGTTCAGCGTGTAGAGCCAATAAAGCTTTGGTTGCGCTTGCCGTGTTTTTAGTACGTATTGTACGGCATTCAGCGGCGTTTCGATGATCATTTTATCCACTTTCGAGAGGAACGCTTTGTCGCGAAAGTGGCGATATAGGCGTGTAACGAGAACGCTGACTATGATAACGAAGGGCAGCCAACCCGCGGCAAATAGGATGGATATGAACGTCTCTGCAGGCGACATTTCGTCTACGAATGCAGGTGGTCCACTGGGGAATACCGTAGAAAGAACGAGAAGATAGCCCTGTATCAAGCCAAATACAAGGGCAATTTGCAGAAATATTTCTGTTTTTCGATTAAGCATTTTTGCCTCCATTATGATTAGTTCCATTACAATTGCCTCGAAAATGCCTGCACGCTGTTATTCGGCTGTCACGGGGCAACGATAAGTATAGTACACGTCAGACGGATTGTCAATCGCGATGCCAGAAATTTTCCCCCCCTTGACAAACCAGTACAAATGTTCTATACTATAGAGCGAACAAATGTACTTTTGCGCGGAGGGAGAAAAGGCATGGAGCGGCAGATTTTGCACATCGACATGAACAACTTTTACGCCAGCGTGGAGTGTGCGCTGGATCAGAGCCTGCGCGGCAAGGCGGTGGCCGTCTGCGGGAATGAGGCGGAGCGGCACGGGATCGTCCTAGCGAAAAACTATGCCGCCAAAGCCTACGGCGTGCAGACGGGCGAGCCTGTGGTGCAGGCGAAACAGAAGTGCCGCGACTTGGTCGTCGTTGCGCCGCACTACGAGGTATACCTCAAATATTCGCGTTTGGCGCACGACATCTACGCGCGCTACACCGACCGCATTGAGCCGTTTGGCATGGACGAATGCTGGCTGGACGTGACGGGCACGGGCAAGTCGGGCGAGGCCATCGCGCACGAAATTCGCGAGGCCGTGAAGCGCGAATTGGGCGTGACGGTGTCCTGCGGCGTATCGTTCAACAAAGTGTTCGCGAAGCTGGGCAGCGACATGAAAAAGCCCGACGCGGTGACCGTCATCCCCCGCGCCAGTTTTCGGGAAAAGATTTGGGGACTGCCCGCAGGTGAGATGATCGGCGTGGGGCGTGCCACGCAGAAAATCCTGACCGCGCTGGGCGTGCGCACCATCGGCGACCTGGCCAAAACAGATCCTAAATGGCTGGAATTCAAGCTGAAGAGCCGCGCGGTTCAGTTGCACGCGTTTGCCAACGGTTGGGACAGCTCGCCCGTGCTACCCAGCGACTTTGAAGTGCCCGCCAAGAGCATCGGGCACGGCATCACGACTCTGCAGGATTTGGAAAACGAAGCGGAGGTCTGGCGGGTGCTGCTCGAACTGGCGCAGAGCATCGGGCGAAAACTGAAGCTCTACGGCAAAAAAGCCAGCGGCGTTGCCATCGACATCCGGGACAACAAGCTGCACCACCAGCAGTGGCAGCGCGTGTTGCCCATGCCCAGCCAGAGCGCGATGGTGCTGGCGCGTGAAGCCTACGCATTGTTCCGCCAGTCGTACACATGGCGGCAGGACATTCGCTCCGTCACGATTACGGCGATCAATCTGGTGGCGCAGGACACGCCGGTTCAGCTGGATCTTTTTGTGGACACGCGCAAGACAGAAAAGCTGGCAAAGCTGGACGACGCCGTGTTCGCGCTACGCGAGCGATATGGGATGCACGCCGTGCGCAACGCCTGTCTTCTGGGCGAGAGCAAGATGCGGCGGCATGGCATTGAGCTGATGCGGATGCCGTCTGGGGCGTACCTCGCACCTTGACAAAGTCGGGAAAAACGTGTATACTCTAGTGACGTTGGAGGGGCGCATAGCTCAGTTGGTTAGAGCACCTGCCTTACAAGCAGGGGGTCACAGGTTCGAGCCCTGTTGTGCCCACCAGACTATTTCTCTAGGAAATGTAGTAATCTCAAGGAAATTCTGTTCTTTGAGATTTTCATTTTTGTGCTCATTAATACTTATTATTGATTATAAATCGCTGTCAAATGTGGGTACAATGGCGGGTATAAATTTGCATCTGCAAACACCATGACTATTCCGCGTTCGGCTCTTGCTCGTCCGCCGTCTCAGTGGGCAACTCCTTAATCTTGTCGCGCACGTACTCAAGGAGAGCAGAGTTAACGCTTATCCCCTTAGACTTTGCCCATGCCCTAAAGGCATCAGCGTCCTTTATTCTTACCCTGCAAGCTAGAGTGCACATATTTTTTTTGTCCCAAGCACGGTTAGCCTTTACCTTTTGTGGTGATACTGCCATTTGTTTTTCTCCTTTTTTGCTCCCTCTTATTATATCACAAACTGTCGGCACTGTAAATAGCGCAATGTACACAAAATCATAATGCCGCCCATGTTTTATCGAAAGTTGCCGAAAAACTATTGACATACACTGTCAATAGTTTTATAATATAGGAGCAGTCAAGGAAGACCGCGCACCCAACGCACCAAGACGAGTAAAGCAGGCAAGAGCCGGAAAGGAAAAGTGATGGAAGGTATGACAGATTTCCAGTTTAAGGTCTTTATCAAGATGATTCTTGAGATCCTTAGTAGTTCTAAATCACTTGAGGATGCCCGCGATAGAGTTAAAGCCCTGCTAGGCTAGGCAGGCAAAAAGAAGAGGTGAGCGGTGACTGTCCACCGCTCACCACCCAGGGCGAAGCAGTGCGAATGCTAAGCCCAAACGTCCACCCAAAGTCAATCAGGAGACTGCTACAGTATAGCAGATCTCCGCGCAAAATGCAAGGAGAAAGATATGACGGTCAAAAAAGTCTGGAGACTCAACGCGCTCCCCAAGCTGCGTTTTCAAAGCTGCTGGCAAAACTTCCCTACCGCCGCGCAATAAACCGCACCCGTGTGGGCCCGTGCTCCACGCTGAAGCGGCTGACACTCAGGACGAGGCCGATGCCCAGCCACACGCACAGGTTGCTGCTGCCGCCTGCGCTGATGAACGGCAGGGCGATGCCGATACAGGGCAAAAACTTCATGCACATGCCAATGTTGATGACCACTTGCACGCCGATCATCAGGCCGATGCCGCAACAGATCAGCCGCCCTGCGTCGTCGCGGCTTTTGCGCCCGGCGAGCGCACAGACCAAAATCACCCCCGACAGGAGCACCAACAGACCTGCCGCGCCCGCAAAGCCTAGCTCTTCGCCCACAGCGGCGAAAATCATGTCGTTCCAGCTCACCGGCACTGCGCCCGACTGGGTGTATTCCCCTTTGAACAGGCCTTGCCCCAGTAGCCCACCGCCGCTGATGGCGTTGACGCCCATTTGTTGCTGGTAAATCACTGTCTCCAGTCGCTCTGGCGACAGCGAACCGGGGCTATAGACCGCCAGAAAACGCTCTTTTTGGAAGGGGTCAAAGACCCGCATCCAAGCCAGCGGCAACGCCGCGCCCACGGCAATGATGGCCGCCAAAAAATAATACCACTTGAGCCCGGCCATAAACAGCATACCGCCGAACATCGCCATGAACACCAGCGCAGAGCCCATGTCGCCCGTGCCGATGACCAGCAGGATGGGCACAGCGCCGTGCACCAGCAGGGGGATGAGCACCTTGATTTTGTTGATCTCTTTGCCCACGGCGGCCAGATGCGTGGAAAACGTGAGCACGAAGCCGATTTTCACCAGCTCCGAGGGCTGAAAGAAAATGCTCCCAAACTTCAGCCAGACGTGGCTATCTTTGCGGTCGTCTGGCGCTTTCCCAATGCCGGGGATGAACAGGATCACGAGAATGCCCACGCAGAACGCGCAGATGATGAGGATGAACAGGCGGCGCGTGAAGACCTCGTAGTCCATCAAGCTGATGATGAAGCAAAACACAATGCCGGCCGCCGCCGCCGCCATCATCACGATGCTGTCGCGCCCAAAAAACTGCCCCACGGCGTTGTAGCGCTGCGTGGCGCTGGTCACGATGAGCACGCCCACGGATGCCGTGAGAATGCACAGCAGCAAGAGCAGCCAGTTGGTCTCTTTGAGGGTGGTTTTCAGTCCGGAATCGTTCATGTGCACCTCGCGCGTTGGGCTGTGCTTATTGTACCACAGTTTGCGTTAATCTTCAATAGTTATTTAGGAATTAGGTTCGGTGATGCATTCCATTGGTAGGGGCGACCCTTGTGGTCGCCCGCTGAGGCATGAGTATACAGGAATGAGGCCTGTAGGGGCGGCAATCTGCCGCCCGTTAGATTTGTAGGAATCAGCGGGCGCGCAGGGGCGCGCGCCCCTACTTTATCAGAGGACAGAAGACAGAGAACAGACGGCAGATTTTGGGGACAAAACCTCACGCCTGTATCCTCATTCCTCCATGCCTCACACAATTGTTCATTGCCCATTGTTCATTGTTAATTGCGCAAGCATTGCGCCCGCGTCCAGCCCGTGCCGCGCTAGGAGCGTCGCCGCGTCCGCTTGCGGCACAAAGCCGCCCTCCACCGCGTGGATGCTGTAGCGGCCGCGATAGCCGAACTCCAGCAGCGCCGCGCCAAAACGCTCGGCGACCCCGCCTGTGCGCACGCCCTCTTCAAAGAAAAACACACGCGCATAGTCGCTGGCAAGCTGCACCGCCTGCGGGTCAATGGGCAGTATCCGATTCAGCTGGAGCACGCGCACGCGGATGCCCTGCTTGTCCAGCGCGTCCACCGCCTGCCGCGCTTCGGTCACCAAACGACCGTAGGTCACCAGCAACACGGGCGCGTCCGCGTCACCGATGCAGTAGAAAGTCTTGTGCTCTGTGTCTGCTTCTACAGCAGGCACAGGCGGTTCACAGGCGCGGGGATAGCGGATGCAGACGGAGCTTTTGGCCTCATCCACGGCATAGTCCAGCGTTTGGCTGAGCTGGGTGTAGCTGCTGGGCGACCAGATTTCCAGCCCGGGAATCCCCGCGAGCATGGCGACATCATAGATCCCTTGGTGGCTCTCGCCGTCCCCACCCACAAAGCCCGCGCGATCCACGGCGAAGATCACCTTTTGCCCCTGCAATGCCACATCGTGCCAAATTTGGTCATAGCAACGCTGCAAAAACGTGCTGTAGACCGCGAACACGGGAATCATGCCGTTTTTGGCCAGTCCCCCCGCGAACGTGACGGCGTGCTCTTCGGCGATGCCCACGTCAAAAAATCGCCCGGGGAAACGCGCGGCAAACTCCGTGAGCCCTGTGCCCAAGCTCATCGCCGCCGTAATGGCGCAGACGTTGCTTTTTCGCGCGGCGATGGCGCAGAGCTTCTGCCCAAAGGCGGCCGAAAAGCCCGTTTCGCTGGTCGCCGGTTCGCCCGTCTCTAAGTCAAAGCGACCGATGCCATGAAAGCCGCTGGGGTCTTTTTCCGCTGGGTGGTAGCCCTTGCCCTTGGTGGTGTGCACGTGGATGAGCACCGGGCGGCTGAGCCATTTGGCGCTCCCCAGCGCACGCACAAGCGTGGGCAGGTTGTGCCCATCGATGGGCCCGATATAGTAAAAGCCCATGTCCTCAAACCAGGTGGAGCGGTAGAGCCAGTTTTTGATGCTACTCTTCACGTGGCTGATGCCCACGGCGGTGGGCTCGCCCAGCAGGGGGATTTTTTGCAGCGTCTCTTTCGTCTCTTGCTTCACGCGCTGATAGGTGGGTTTGGCGCGTAGCTCCGCCAGATATTTGGCCAGTGCGCCCACGTTTTGGTTGATGGACATCTCGTTCTCGTTGAGAATCACAATCAACCGCCGCCCGCGCCCTTTCACGTTGTTGTTGAGCCCCTCGTAGACCATGCCCCCCGTGAGTGCGCCATCGCCCACCACCACCACGGTATAGGGCTTGGCGTTCCCCTGCACGCGGTCGGCCTCCACCAGACCCATCGCCGCGCTCACGGCAGAGCCCGCGTGCCCGGTGCTGAAAATATCGTGCGGACTTTCGTCCGGGCGACAGAAGCCCGACAGGCCGTCCGTTTGGCGCAGTGTGCCGAAGTTTTTCAGCCGCCCGGTGAGGATTTTGTGGGTGTAGGCCTGATGCCCCACGTCAAACACAAAGCGGTCTTTGGGCGAATCAAAACAGCGGTGCATGGCCAGCGTGAGCTCCACCACGCCCAAATTGCTCGCCAAATGCCCCCCCGTTTGGGACACGGTGTTGATGAGCACTTCGCGGATTTCCGCCGCCAGCGCCTCCATGTCGCGGTACGACAGAGACCCCAGCGCGGCGGGCAGGCGCAGTTTATTCAGGAGGGGGGTGTGCATGAATCAGTGACTCTTTTCTTTGAGATGTGCGTTCAGTGGTCGCGCCGCAATAGCCAGTCGGCCAGTTCGGTCAAAAACGTTGCATCGCCCGAAAAATATGCCAGCGCAAGCTGCGCAGTTTGGGTCATTTCGGCGGCCATGTTGCGCGTTTTATCTGCGCCCCAAAGTGTCGCAAAAGTCGTTTGCCCGGCGGCCGTGTCTTCCGTCCAATCAAAGACATCGTCGATCATCTGGAACGCAAGGCCAATGCCGTGCCCGTAGTGCTCAGCACCCAGCAAGCTCTGCGCATTGCCGGGCGACGCGGCAATCACGCCCAAGCAACACGCCGCCATCAGCAGCGCGGCCGTCTTCCCCTGCGTGATCTCCGCCAGAGCGTCAGCGTCCCAGTGCGTGGCGGCCAGCTCTAGGTACTGCCCACCCACCATGCCCTGCCCGGCACGCAGTGCCAACACCCGCGCCGCCGGGGCGACGAGCGCATCTTGCGCACTGGCCAGCGCAGCGAACGCTTCCGTCAGCAGGGCATCGCCCGCCAGCAGCGCGGTGGCCTCGCCAAACTGTTTCTGCACGCTGGGTTTGCCGCGGCGTTCGTCCGCATTGTCCATACAAGGCAAGTCGTCGTGCACCAGCGAATAGGCGTGCACCAGCTCCACGGCCACGGCGAAAGGCAGAGCCTGCGCGGCAGAGCCGCCGCCCAATTCGCAGAACGCCAGCGTCAGCACAGGGCGGATACGCTTGCCGCCGCCCTCCACCGCCCAACGCATGGCCGCGCCCAGCGTGTTTTGGGGGAAGTGCTCGTCCATATACGCCACCAGCGCGTCCTCTATGGTGCGCACAAAGCGGGCGAATTGTTCATCAAAAGACATGCGCTCTCCCCGTCAATCGTTCATGCTCGTGAGCTTTTGTTTGGCCGCTTCCAGCTGTTTACCACACAGCACGGCCAAACGCGCGGCCTCTTCGTAGACACTCAGGGTTTCGTCCAGCGGCAAGCTGCCCTCTTGCAGCTTCTCCACCAGCGCTTCCAGCTGGTTCAACGCTTGCTCATAGCTCAACTTTTCCATGCGGTATTCCCTCACAATAAAAATCTGCCGTTATTATAGCACATTGCGCTGGAAAATGCAAAAGGAGATGCGCAAATTATAATGGACAATTGTTTGTAGACCTCACGCCTCGAATGTCCATGAGTAAACCGACACCCATGGCGGCCAATCCCACGGCGGCGGGCGCGGAAAACTGCCACAGTTTTGCGGCGGGGAGGACGGACACGGCGGTCAGCAAATCCGGCAGCGGCGTGGGGAATATCCACAGCAGCCCTTGGCACACAATCGCCGCAAGCGTGGCGTGCGCTAGGCGACCGCCCCAAAAGCGCGGCAGCGTTTGTCCGCAGTCGCGCAGGGGCTCGAGCACTTGTGCATGGACGCACAGTCCCCCCCACGCCAACGCGGCGGCGAGCAGCGGCAGCGAACGCAGTGCCGCCAGGCTTGCCGTGCCGGCGGTGACTTCTAGAACGGCACGCGCGGCGTGCAGGGCGTTTTCTCCATGCACAAACAGGGGCAAGTACGCACTCACGAGCCCGAAGAGCAATGTCCACACGCAAATGTGCAGCATTTGCCGCGCGGCGGATTCCGCCGATTGCGTGAAGGCGCGGGAGAGGAGGAGGGGCTGCGGCGGCGGTAGGGGCACGTCATACCCGCAGGGCACTTCGTGACGTGCCCCTACGCAAGGCACAAACAGCCCCAAAAACAGCGCAGACACCGTCACCGCCGCAAACAAAATCCACCCCGCGCGGTTCGACCCCAGCAAGCCCGCGCCAATGCCCATGACCACAAACGCCGGGCCCGCGCTGACACAAAAGCGCGACATGCGGCGAGCGTCAGCACGAGTGATCTGCCCACCGCGCACAAGCTGTGCCGTGAGGTTCAGCCCCACGGGGTAGCCGCCCACCAGAGCCATGAGAATCACTGGGGCGCAGATGTTCGGTAGGCGGAAAACGCGGCGCGTGAGGGGCGCAAGAGCGCGACCGAGGCTGTCCGCCGCGCCAGAGCGTAGCACAAAAGTCGCCAGTGCCAAAAACGGCAGGAGCGCGGGAATCAGGCGATTGGCGCAGAGCAAAAGACCCTCGCGCATGGCGACCACGGCAAGGTTTGGCCGCGCGAGCATCAAGCCCGCCGCCAAAAGGCAGAGGGCGCACAGCGCGAGTTGTTTGGCAGGGCGTTTCATAGCGCAGGGTATGTGCGGCGACGGCGGAATATGTGCCGCTTGCAATTTTGCAAAAAAGTGGTATAATATAGTATGTACCCTGTCGGGGACGCGCGTGGGCGTCCCGGCGGGCTTTCATCATGCAATGCACGGAGGGATCGCACTTTCATGGATAATATGCTGCAAAAGGTGCTGGAGACCGACCACCGAGAGGCCGAGCGCACACAAATGCTCGCCCAAACGCGGGAGACGCTCTTTGAGGATCTGCGAGCGCAGAAGGAAGAGCTCTTCGCCCAAGCGCGTGCCGATGCCGCCGTGGAACTGGAAGGCGTCCGCACCCGATTGGAAGCGCAAACGGCCGAACGTCTGGCTGCGCTACGCACCAAAACGACCCGTGCGCAAAAAATCCTCGCCGCCTTCGCCGCCGACAAAAGCGACGTTTGGGCAGAAGCGCTAGTCACAAAAGTTCTTGCTGGCTGAGCAATGAACAATTAACAAAGAACAATGAACAATTGTTTGTAGGGGCGCGCATTGCGCGTCCGCTGAGCCCAACAAACACAAAATTCTCAGCGGGCGACCTGAACGTAGGGGCGGCAATCTGCCGCCCGTGTGACGACCAGCTCCCCCGGTAGGGGTCGCCGCCCACGGCGACCCGTTGCCCCCCACGATCTGTCCGTGCCACGGGACGCCGAGGACGGCGTCCCCTACAGGCAATCAACGGTTATCTAGCATCAAGGAGGTGTTCGTAGCCCATGAACAAAACCGCTGGCAATGCCCTGTATGCCAAGTGCCACGCGCTGTTTGGTAAGCGGCTCACCGAGGGCGACTACGCGGCGCTGCTGGCGTGCAAATCCGTGGGGGACGTGGCCGCCTACCTCAAAGCGCACACGCCCTACGCCGACGCGCTGGCGGACATCCACACCCCCACCGTGCGCCGCCAGCAGCTGGAACTGCACCTGCGCTACCACCTCTTTCAGCAGATCGCCGCGCTGTGCCGCTATGAAGTGAGCCTAGGGCAGAGCTTCTACCGCTACTACATCCAGCGCGGGGAGGTCGGGCAGGTGCTCAACTGCCTGCGTCTGCTCAGCAGCGAACATCAGGACGATTACCTGCTCACTTTGCCCACGTATTTTCAACGCTTTTCGGATTTGGACTTGTTCGCCCTCGCCAAAAGCAAGACCGCCCGGGACGTGCTGGACGCGTGCCGCCACACGGATTACTACGCGATTCTGCGCCCCTATTTAGAGAAGGTGCAAGACAAAGTGCCCGACCTGAACGCCATTGAGCTGGCGCTGGATGCCTACCTTGCGGCGCAAGTGCTCTTGTGCATTGTCACAAAGGGCGACAAATCTGCCAAGGGCAAGCGCGTAACTCCCGTTCGCTATTTGGGCGTGGATGCGGACATGAAGGCCATCGCGGTGGCGTATCGGCTGAAGAAATACCTGCGAGCCAACGCCAACCAAATCCGCGCCAAGACGGACTTTTCCGCCGGCCGGCTGAACGAAAAGCAGACAGACTTGTTGCTGGACGCGCCCACGGAAGACGAATTCATGCGCCGCCTGCGCCGAACGCCCTACGGCAAGGATTTCGACAAACACGAGCTGCTCTATATCGAGGACGCCACGGCGCGTGTCGCCTATGCCCACGCACGCAAGACCTTCCGCTACACCATGGACGCGGGCGTGACCACACTGGCGTATCTGGATCTAGCTGAAAACGAGCTGAAGAACCTGACGCACATCATCGAGGGCATCCGCTACGCCGCGCCAAGCGAAGAAATCCGAAAACAGCTAGTCGGCATGACGAATTGAGGAGGAGTCCAAATGACAGCGAAAGACTATCTCGCCTTGCCCTATAAAATCGTCCTGCAAAAAATGGACGACGGCGATGGGCTGTACTATTTTGCCACGGTGGAGGAGTTCCCCGGATGCATGAGCCACGGGGACACGCCAGAGAACGCCATGCTAAACATCAGCGATGCCATGGCGCTTTGGGTGCAAGCACAGCTCGACTATGGCCTGCCCGTGCCGCAACCGCTGGCGGAAGCCGAGGGGCAATACAGCGGACGCTTTGTGGTGCGTGTGCCCAAAACACTCCACGCCGCACTGGCCAAAAAAGCAAAAAGCGAAGGCGTTTCGCTCAATCAATATGCGCTATTCAAATTAGCCGCAGGGTAAAGGGAGAGAAAAATGGCAGTATCCCAAATGAAGCTGGTGCGCACAGTGGGCTTTTTGAGCCGGCTGAACCTGTTTTTAGCCACCTGTTGCATCGGCGGGGATTTTCAGCCCGACAGCGCGGCGCGGCATATCTCGCCCTCGTTGGGCTTTGCGCCCCTGCAGGAGGACAATCCCTACGCCGCCTTGCTCCACAAAATCGAGGAGCTCAGCGAGCTTTCGGGCTTTAAGCCCCAGCGCGAGCGCGTGCGGGGTGTCGTCCTGCCCGACGTGGAAACGGAACACTGGTTTGGTGAGTTGGGCGCACGCATCACCTCCATCCACGCCGAGCGGCAGGATTTGGCCGAACAGCTCTCCCTGTGCGAAAACGCCATGGAGCAGTACCGCCACTTTGTGGGGCTCGATACCCCGCTTGAGCAGATTTTCAGCTGCGAATACATCAAGGTGCGCTTTGGTCGCCTGCCCAAAGAGAGCGCCCAAAAGCTCGCGCTCTATGCCGACAACCCCAACCTGCTCTTCATCCCCTGCACCGAAACGGAGACGGACGAATACGGCGCGTACTTTGCCCCCCGCAATTATGCGGACGAGGCCGACCGCGTGTTCGCGTCCCTGTTTTTTGAACGCCTGTGGATTCCCGGTGCGGTGGGTCGTCCCCGCGACGTGCTGGCGCACTTAGAACAGAACAATGCCATCCTCACGCAAGAGATCAAAAGCTTAGACAAGCGCAGCCGCGCCCTGTGGGAGAAAGAGTCTGACCGCTTCAACAAGTTCTACAGCCAGCTATTCTACCTGAGCGAATTGTTTGACCTGCGCCGCTATGCGGTGGTGCACGGCGACAGCTTTTTCTACACAGGCTGGGTGCCGGCGGACAAAATGCGCTTTTTCGCGCGGGCGATTGATGCCATGGAGGGCGTGACGTTTGAGGCGGTCGATCCCGAAACGGACGACAACGCGCTGGAAGCCCCCGTTCGCCTGCACAATCCCCGCATCTTCCGCCCCTTTGAGTACCTCGTGGGCATGTTCGGTCTGCCCAGCCAAAGCGACGTGGACGTAACGCCCTTCGTGGCCATCACCTATACCCTGATTTTCGGCGTTATGTTCGGGGACGTGGGGCAAGGGGTGGTGATTCTGCTCATCGGTCTGTTCATGCACTTTGCGATGAAGAACAAGATGGGTGTCATCCTTGCGTATTCCGGCGGCGCGGCGATTGCGGGCGGCTTTGTATATGGCTCATTCTTTGGGTACGAGGACAAGCTGGACTTTATCTACCACGCGCTGGGCATGGCGGGCAAGCCCGTACACGTCATGGAGAGCATCAACGGTCTGCTGATTATGAGCATCGCTATCGGTGTGCTCATGGTGTTGGCCGCCATGGCGATCAACATCATCACGGCGTTCAAGAATCATCACATCGGCGAAGCACTCTTTGGCGCGAACGGCTTTGCGGGCATGGCGTTTTACGCCAGCGGCGTGCTGTTTGCGGCGGACTTTATGGGTGCGCCCGTCCCCGTCCCCTCGGCGGTCTATGGCTCTGTTGCGCTGGTGACCATCGTCCTGCTGTTCTTCCACCCCATCCTCTCTAAGCTCCTTGCAAAGCGCAAGGACTGGAAACCCGCCAGCGTGGGCGAGTTCGTGATGGAGTCCTTCTTTGAGGTCTTCGAGTATGTGCTCAGCTACTTTAGCAACACGCTCTCGTTCCTGCGGGTGGGCGCGTTCGTGCTGGTGCACGGCGGTCTGATGCTGGCGGTGTTCACCATGGCGGGGGACAGCCACGCCAAAATCATCATTGTTGTGCTGGGCAACATTCTGGTGCTCGCCATTGAGGCACTGTTCACGTCCATTCAGGCCATGCGACTGGAGTTCTACGAGATCTTCAGCCGTTGCTATAAGGGCGAAGGCAAAGCGTTTGACCCAGTGAACATCCAGTAACACCACAATTTGGTATCCCGCCGTCCACGGCGCTTACACATAAAAGCACATCAACTTTTCGGAGGTTTTCATCATGCAAATCGTACTCTACACACTTCTGGCCATCCTGCCGCTGGCGTTTTTAACGCTGTCGATCTACACCGTGTTGCGCCGCTTTATGGCCGGGCAACCCAAACGCTCGGTGCTCACGCGGCACTTTGTGACGGTGGGCGGCGTGGTGCTGCTCATGGGCACGCTGGCGTTCGCCGCCTCTGCCGATCCCGTCGCCGCCGCAGAGACCGCCGGGGAAGTCGCCGCCGCCAACCAAGACGGCTTGAGCAAAGCGCTCATTGCGCTGGCCGCCGCGCTCTCCATGGGCGTGTCGGGCATCGGCGCGGGCTTGGCCATTGCGTCCGCCGCCCCCGCCGCCATCGCCGCCACCAGCGAGAACCCTGCCGCCTTCGCCAAATCCATGATCCTCGTGGCCTTGGGCGAGGCCATCGCCATCTATGGCTTGGTCATCTCTATCATGATTTTGGGCAACATGTGATCTAGATTTTAGATATTAGATGCTAGATTTTGTGTCACGAATGTGTTCACAAACATAAACACGGTTTTATTCCAAAAATCTAGTATCTAGTATCGGAGGAATTTCATGACCTTCTATCTCATCAGCGACAACACGGACACACTCACGGGGATGCGCCTGGCGGGCATCCCGGGGGTGTTAGCGCACGCGCGGGAGGAAGTCGCCGCCGCGCTGGAGACCGCCACGGGGGACGAGCACGTGGGCGTGGTGCTCATGACGGAAAAGTTGGCGGTGGCGTTTGCGGATATGGTCGAGCCGCTCAAGGGACGCCGTGGTCGCCCCCTGCTCATTGAAATCCCTGACCGCCACGGCACGGGTCGCGCCAAGGACTCCATCACCCGCTACGTGCGTGAAGCCATTGGGGTACGAGTTTAGTACAATGAACAATTTACAATGAAGAATGTACAATTGTTGTAGGGCGCACAGCGTGCACCCTACAACATTATATTTCTTCAGCGGGTGACGAGCACACACAATTGTACATTGTTCATTGTCAATTGTTAATTGAGTCCCTCTAAAAACCTACGCAAAGCGGAGGAAATATGGTATAATGAGAGGGAAATTAGAAGGCGCAGGGGGCGCAAAATGCAGTATTCATTCTTCGATCGTCCAAAA
>JAISJQ010000003.1 GCA_031261445.1 Oscillospiraceae bacterium
TCTTCTGCCCTCTGATTTCTGATTTCTGTCATCTGATTTAGCCTTATTTCCAATTTGGAAACTATTGGCGTGCAAATGTGTTATAATTATGACCAAGCGATTCACGATTTGTTCACAGGAGGTTTCTATGAAAAAGTTCGCAAAACTCACGGCGGCACTGCTCGTGGCGGTGTTGCTCATCACGTCCGTGGCCGGCCTCGTCGGCGCGGCAACACTCACCAGCGTTGAGGTCACCCACACAGTACAAGGGGTCGTTCTCGATTCGGATGGTGGATATCGGGTATCCTTCAATGCCACCGTCTCCCCTGCTCTAAACACGATTGATGTGCCGTACGGTTCGAGTATAACATACGAGTGGCACGTCACCGACAGCAAAGGCGTGGAACAAACCGTTGAGACTTGGGAGACCATCTTAGCGGAGCTGAAAGACTATGGCTTTTCAGATTCTATGATCAATAGTATCCTCAAAAATCCGGGCCTTTTTAGTGACCTGATGGGCTTCGACATCACCAACCCCGCCATTGGCTCTGCCTTCTTGGAGCCCGGTAGCTACAAGGCATGGTGCGTAGTGACCGCTGGTCTCACAACCGTCACCTCGCCTGTGCACACATTCACCCTTGCGGCACTGCCTAATGGCGACAAACTGGTCGAGGCCTACTATAAGTACTATTTCATAGAGCAGCCGTTTTGGTTTGCGTGGCGCTACACCCCCGAAAGTGTGCAAGCCCTGGACGATGCGCAAAAGGCGGCATTAGAGCAAATTAATGCCGAAAACTTCGACAAGCAAACGGGGCAGGTCAACATCACCACGGCAGAGCTGGACGCGCTGGCCGCAAAGCTCAACAATGCCATTGCTGGCCTCACGCCGCGCATTTCTTTCCTTGAGCCTTTGTATCAAATGCTCGACAAAATATACCCTGTGCTCGCACGCATCTTTGACTGGGTCACGTTCCTGCCCCTCATGGGCTTTGCCTTTTTGGGCGGCGCGGCCATGGGTCTTGTGAGTTACTTCTTGCCATAACTCCAATATGTACAAAAGCAAGCGTTTTTTCACAAAACGCTTGCTTTTTGCGCGACAATATGATAAAATAATGCGATTTGAAAACAACGGAGGACACAAACATGGTTATTGCAGCAGTGGGCAAAAACGGCACGGGCAAGGATTTCTTCTTGGAGTATCTTGCCAAAACGTATGATCTGCCCATGATTTCCATCGGCGATGTGGTGCGCGAGCTGGCCACAAAAGACGGGCTGGAGCTCACCCGCGACAACCTGCACGCCACCAGCAAAAAGTACATGGACGCCAACGGACAGGCCTACTTCCCCACCCTCATCGCCGAAAAAGTCAAGGCATCCGACGCGCCCAACTACCTCGTCAGCGGCATTCGTCCGCCCTCAGACGTGCAGATCTTCCAGGACGCTTTCGGCGCAGACTTTGTGCTGGTGGACGTAATCATCAGCGACGACGAAGTGCGTTACGCCCGCATGGCCGCCCGTGGCAGTGCCCGCGATAACGTAGGCAACGACGAGTTCCGCCGCCTAGACGCGGCTGAAGAAGCGCAGTTCCACACCAGCAAATCGGAAAAAATGGCCAACTACATCCTGCGCAACGATGGCAGCACCGAAGACTTCTTCGCCGCCGCCGACGCGTTCTTCGCGCAGTACGTCAAGACCTAAGGTGCTTTTCTGTCGGGGGACAAGCATGGCTTGCCTTGTACATAATCATTCCCACCTCAGCGCAAACTACCCCCGAGAGCATCATCTCGGGGGTATTGTTTATGGAAATCGTGTGGACATTGGCGAAAGCCTTTTTGGTGGGCGGAGCACTGTGCGCCGTGGGGCAGATTTTGCTGGACAAAACAAAGCTCACGCCCGGACGCATACTAGTGATTTTCGTGCTGACCGGGGTCGTTCTGGGGGCTGTGGGCATTTTTCAGCCGCTGCGCGACTGGGCGGGCGCGGGCGCGAGCGTGCCCCTGCTGGGCTTTGGCAATCTGATGGCCGAGGGCGCACGCAAGGCCGTGGCGGAAGAAGGCCTGCTCGGCGCACTGACCGGTCCACTGACGGCGGCCTCGGCGGGCATCACCGCCGCGATTGTGTGCGGCTTGTTGGCGTCCTTTTTGGCGAAACCAAAGGCCAAGGCGTAAAAATACGCTCACATTTTTGTGCCGCTCCTGTAAAGGCAAAGCGCTTGTCAGGCAATTTCGTCTCTAGAGTTGATCATACGCGATGCCGGTGTCGCGGGCAAAGCGTGCCCGATAGGACGCGAAACGCGCCAGCATGACATCATAGTACGAGCAGATTTTGTCCGCCACAGAGACCAAAATGCTCTCGCGGTATTTGGGCGGAATGGGCGTGAAGGGGAACATGTGGCGCACGATGGCGTTGGCGGTGCGCTGGTCGAGTTCGCCCAGCAACGCCGTGGCGTTTTTCAGTGCGCGAGAGGGGTGCAAAACGCCGTGCCAGCGGTGGGTGTCGTCGGAAAAATCGTGCCAGTCGTAGTAGTATAGATCGTGCAGCAGGCCGCCACGCGCCGCCACGCGGGCATCGCCACCCAGCTTTTGCGTCAATCGCCACGCCACGAACGACACGCAGCTCACATGGGTCAGCAGCGTGGTGGGGATGTGGTGCGGAATCTCGTTCAGGCTCTGCAGCTCTTTCGTTGCCAGCAAATCCTGTACATGCGCAAAATACGCCGGCTCTTTTTCGGGCGTCAGCGTGCGTGCGGCGCAATAGGCCTGCCAAGCGAAGGACATAGTAACTCCAATATGTACAGAAGGCAGAAGGCAGAGGACGGATTTGCGATCTGAGATCTGCCCTCTGTCCTCTGCCTTCTGTTATTCTAGATTGCTGCTCGCAATTCCTCCACGCGGTCGAGTTTCTCCCATGGAAGATCCAGATCGTCGCGCCCAAAGTGCCCGCCTGCGGCCACTTGGCGATAGAGCGGGCGGCGCAGATCCAAGTCACGGATGATGGACGCGGGGCGGAAGTCGAAGACTTTCTCCACAATTTGCGCCAATTGGGCATTGGTATACTGCGACGTGCCAAAACTCTCCACAAACACGCTCAGGGGCTCTTCCACGCCGATGGCATAGGCCAGTTCGATCTCCGCCTTTTTGGCCAGACCCGCCGCCACCAGATTTTTCGCTGCCCAGCGTGCCGCATACGCCGCCGAGCGATCCACTTTTGTGGGATCTTTGCCGCTGAACGCCCCGCCGCCGTGGCGTGCCACGCCGCCGTAGGTGTCCGCGATGATCTTGCGCCCGGTCAGGCCGCTGTCGCCTTCAGGGCCGCCGGTGACGAAACGCCCGGTGGGGTTGATGTAATATTTCGTGTTCTCGTCCAGATAGGCGGACGGAATGATGGGTTCGATCACGTGCGTCACGATGTCGCGGCGCAGTGTTTCGATGTCTGTGTCCGCGGAATGCTGACTGCTAATCACCACGGCATCTACGCGCACGGGCGTGCCCTCTTCGTTGAATTCCACCGTCACCTGGCTCTTGCCGTCTGGGCGCAGGTAGGGCAAAATGCCGTCCTCGCGCACCTGCGTAAGGCGGCGGGTGAGCTTGTGCGCCAAGCTGAGCGTGAGGGGCAGGTATTCGGGCGTCTCATCGGTGGCGTAGCCGAACATCATGCCCTGATCGCCCGCGCCTAGGCGATCGACGCCCATAGCGATGTCCGCACTCTGGGCGTCAATGGCGGTCAGCACGGCGCAAGCCTTGCCGTCAAAACCCGCCAGACCGTCGCGATAGCCAATGTCTTGGATCACCTGCCGCGCCAAATTCGGGATGTCCACATAGCCCTCGGTGGTGATTTCGCCCATCACAAGCACAAGACCCGTGGTCACGGCCACTTCGCAGGCCACGCGCCCATTGGGGTCTTGCGCCAAAATCGCGTCAAGAACGGCGTCGCTGATTTGGTCGCAGACTTTATCGGGATGTCCCGCAGTGACCGATTCGCTGGTGAAGTATGTATTCGCCATAGGTTGCTCCTCTTTGTTGTGCAATTTTCGGATTTCTGTATAGTATAGCGCATTTGGACGGCAAAGTCAAGTTTATCGCCTAGTGAATCTAGGCGATAGGTAGGTTATTGAATTTAACAAAAAAGGGCAACATATCCCCTGTTTGAAGCCCTTTGTTTTGTCAACGCGAGGGCACGAGCCCTAGGATGCGAATTGTGCCTAATATAAACAAATGCGCGGGATAATAGACATAGAAAACCCATTTCATCCCGTTCCCATGCAATTTACCGCGTTGCCCGTTATAGCTATGCAGGAGTGGGATGGCCAGTGCGGTGAGCATTTGCAACGCGCCGTATACCGGGTTTAGGAATATGGCGTACACAACTGCGTAGGATGTGATCCAAAGCATGAACCAGAGCATTTGCTTCTTAAAATCTCCGCGATGGATGCCCATATACACAATGATGACGGCGGCAGGAGAACTCCAATCCGCGCAGAAGGCGGCGAGGATACAGACCCAAACAATGACTTGCTTGTGCCACGGCTTCAATTTTGGATTCTCGCTTTTGGTAACGGCCAGCGCGACCAACCCCAACGCAAACGTCCACATAACGCTCGTTTGGTCAAAAATCGTCTTCTGAAAAGGAATAAAGTTTTTCGCAAACATCATCGCATAGGCAAAATGCGAAATGAAAGCGAAGAGAAACAAGCGAAAAATATACTTCTTAATGTTTTTGGTATAGTGAAATCCTTCCGCAATAAAGAACATCATGATCGGCGCGGTCAGCCGCCCTATGGCGTGTAGCGATAGCGTGAGTACATCCGTTCGATATCCTGGCAGCAACAGCCAAGCCAAATGGTCAACGGTCATGGCCACAATCGCAATGATTTTGAGTGTGTTTGCGGTCAAGCCTTTTTGCGTATGCTCTGCCATAAGCTCCTCTGACGGTATAAAATCACAATCCCGCGAGTATTATAGCAGATTGTGCGCGTTGTGTCAATTCTCGTTAATAGGGATATTTCATCATCATTATGGCTCAATGCAGAAGACCGCATAAAGCGGAACGCTCTTAATTCCGTTTTCGAAGCCAAAGTTTTTACCGGAAACACGGTAGGTAAATGTTGGCTTGTAGGCATCGGTGTAGCTGCGCAGGCTTTTAGAGCGGACATTTTCGGCAGATTTCGCTTCCAGCGGCAATATCTCGCCCTGCCTATCTTGAAAGACAAAATCCACCTCGGCTTTACCGGGCGAACTCCAATAATAGGGCGTAATGCCGCGCGCAGCAAGAGCCCCACAGATGTAGTTTTCGGTCAATGCGCCTTTGAAGCCGTCAAAGCTATGTGGCGTATGCATGACTACGTTTGCCACAATATCAAACTTTGAGCAGAGCAAACCCGTGTCCACCATATACACCTTGAACGCCTCGTTTTGGGCATAGGCAGAAAGCGGCATCTTCCCCTGTGTCACGTGAATGCACTTGTGGATAATGCCTGCAGAAACCAGCCATTGCATTGCGGATTCGTAATCGCCGGCACGTGCCCCGGACTTGATGACCTTATATTGAAATTTGTGGTTTTCTTTTGAAAGCTGCGCCGGAATACTTGCCCACACCGCCATAATCCGTGTCATTTCCTGCGGCGTGGTGTACTTCGCCATATCCGCAATATAGGAGTCGTTGAGCGTTTTTAAGGCGGCGTTTACAAAATCAAAGTCGCGCTTATGGACATATTCCTGCACCGCCGCGGGCATACCACCGACCACAAGATAGGTCTTGTAGAGATCCATCGCGGTGTCGTGGAGCGTGAGCGGTGAAAAATCGGCATAAGCTTCACGGATGAGCGTACAGAGCTTTTCTTGCCCAATCGCCCACAAAAACTCCTCAAAATCCATTGGGTGCATATGCAGCATATCCACCTTGCCGACAGGAAACGAATATTTTTCCCGCTTTAACGCCACGCCAAGCAGACTGCCCGCCGCGATGACGTGATAGGGCAAACCGCTCTCGGCAAAGTATTTCAGCGAGGTCAACGCCCGCTCACAAGCTTGTATCTCGTCAAAAATGATCAGGGTATCTTCATGCAAAATGCTTTGACCGCTCTGCGCTTCCAGTTCCCGCACAATCCGCTCCGGGTTTAGGTCGCGTTCAAAAATGGCGGAGATTTCGGACGAGCTCTCCATATTGAAATACACTGTGTTTTTGTAGTGCTTTTTCCCAAAGGTCAAGGCGGTGTACGTCTTGCCGACCTGCCGCGCCCCTTGAATGAGCAACGGCTTTTTTTCTGTGTTGGCCTTCCATTGCAGCAAGGCATTCATGATTTTACGTTCCATTTAGTGTTATCACCTCGCACTTATTATAACCTAAAAGTGCGAAAAAGTCAACACTTTCGTTAGCTTTATATTTTGCGCGAGAACAAACACGCCCGCAAACGCTTGTCTGCACAAGCATTTGCGGGCTGTGGATTTCTGGTGCCGGAAGCGGGACTTGAACCCGCACCCTGTTGCCAGGACTGGATTTTGAGTCCAGCACGTCTGCCAATTCCATCATTCCGGCATGGATGTTTTTGCTTCTTTTACTATATAAAGAAGACTTTCGAGAGAAGGATGCGCACCCTGCGCACTGACGGATTCATTCGTTGCCGGCCATGCCGGCTGGTCGAGGCGACAGGACTTGAACCTGCGGCCTGATGGTCCCAAACCACCCGCGCTACCAACTGCGCCACGCCTCGGCAGTGCAAGGCAAAACAGTCCCACAGCCTCTTCGCCCGCTGTTCTATATTGTAGCACACTGCGACCGTTTTGTCAAGCGGGCGCGTTGCAATTTACAATGTACAATTGACAATGTACAATTGTTGGTAGGGGCGGCAACCTGCCGCCCGCTGAACTTGTGGAAATCAGCGGGCGAGCGCAGCTCGCCCCTACGGGTCTAGCTTCGAGATAGATCCACCACCGCATCGGGTGGAAAAACATCCCCGCCATGGTGCGTGAGCAGCACGAGCGCCGTCTGCGCCACGCGCAGGATTTCCTGCGTGAGCACGGCGGCATTGTCAGCGTCCAAGCCGGTGTAGGGCTCGTCCAAAATCAGCAGGGTATGCGCTTCGTCGAGGGCGGCGAACGCAAACGCACGTGCCAGTGCCACGCGCCGCCGCATTCCGCCGCTGAGGGTGGCGGGTCGTTTGTCCAGTGCGTCGCCCAGACCGAAGTGCGCCAGCCAGTGCCGTGCGGCGACTTTGTCCGCAGCAATCGCCACGTTGGTCAGTGCGCTCACCCCCGGCAACAGGCGATCTTCCTGAAAAACATATGCCACGCGCAGACCCGTGAGGCCGGTGAGCGTGCCCGTGTCGGGCGTTTCTAGCCCCGCCAAAATGCGCAGCAGGGTCGTCTTGCCGCTCCCCGATGCGCCGCGCACTTGTACGAGACCGCGCTCTGGCAAGCGTAGCTGCAGATTCCGCAAGACGCTCTGCGTACCAAAGGATTTGCCCACGCCCGTCAACTCAATCATCTGCGCCCCCCTTTTGCTTTTGTTGCCGCGCGGCCACCGCCGAGAGTGCCCAGCGCACCAAGCGCTCCAGAATCACCGAAAGGACAATCACGGCCGCCGTCCACGCGAAGAGCGCGGGGGTGTCCAGATAGATCTTGCTGTGGTAAATCTCCGTGCCCACGGCCTTTGTGGGGATGCTCAGCACCTCCGCCGCCACGCCCGCCTTCCAACCAAAGCCAATCGCGCTCGCGCAACCCGAAAGCACATACGGCAGCACTTGCGGCACATACAGCCCGCGCAGGCGATTGGCGGGGCTGACGCGATAGAGCTGCACCATTTCGCGCAGCTCCTGCGGCGTTTCGGCAATGCCTTGGCGCGTGTTGGCCAGCAGATGGGGCGCGGTCATGAGCGCGGCGGCGAAGACGGGCACGAAGTCTTTTTGTATCCACACTAACGCCAAAATGATCAACGATGCCACGGGGGTGGACTGCGCCACGGAGACGATGGGCCGCAGGAAAATGTCCAGCGTTTTGGAGATGCCCGTGACGAGACCCAACACAATGCCGATGCCCATGCCCAGCGCACAGCCCGCGTTGATGCGCAGGAGCGTCCAGCCCAGTGTCTGCCAAAATTCGGCGGTCACGGCCAAAGTGCGCAGACTTGTCCAGACCTGCGCGGGGGTGGGGAGCAACAGCTCTTGCCCCACGCGCCCCGCCGCCACCGCCCAGAGCGCGACCCAAAAGACCACCGCCGCGAGGGACAGCAGGGCAACTTTGGGTGCTTTGGTTTTGTGGGACACGGACATCTCCTTGCGGCGTGCGGAATACGGTCTGTAGGGGCGACCGTCCCCGGTCGCCCGTTGCTTGAGAAGGCGACTATCAAAGGGCAGAGGACAGCAATCCATGCTTGTACCCTAAAAATCTGCCCTCTGTCTTCTGTTCTCTGTCCTCTGACATTAGTTTGGACAAAACGGTCACGCGCATACCATCGGCTCGCGTCAATACACGCGAAAATCGGACACAAACGCGTAGACATCCGCCGCGTAGGCCGCCGGGACATCCGCCCGCAGTGCGCGGTCATAATAGGCGTGCCCACTGCGATACAAGAGCGGGACAAAGGGCATGTCGGACGCGAAAACGCTCAGGAAGTCCTCTAGTTTCACCGCGCCGCGCCGGAATTCGCCGTAGCTCTGCGCCGCGCGGGCGGCACTGTCGATGCCATGGTGTGCGCCGCCCTCCGCCGTGAACAGGGCAGACAAATCCATGTTCGCGGTCAATTTGCACTCGCCCACCAGCAAATCAAACTTGCCGCTTTTGGCCGCCGCTTGGTAGTCTTTCAGCGGCAGGCTCTGCAGCGTCACCCGCAGTCCCCCCACGCTCAGCGCGTTCATGATCCGCCGTGCGCACTCCACCTTTTGCGGGTTGTCCTGATTGACCAAGAGCTTCAACTGCGTGGCCTTGAGTGTCTTGCCCGCTTGGCCAGTCTCGTCAATGAGCTTCGTGGCCGCCGCGCGGTTTTGTACTGCGGGCGTGCGCTCCTCCAGCGCAAACCACGCGGGGTTAAAGGGGGTGTCCGCCGGGCGTGCGTTGCCCGCAAACGCGCCCAGCGCCAAATCTTCGCGATTGAGGAGCAGACTGACCGCCTGCCGCAGTTTGGCATCCGCCCAGACGCGGCGAGCGTTGTTGAGCGCCAGATAGACCAGATTGTTCAGCGGCAACTGCGTCTGCCGTGCGCCCGTGCTCTCGGACACGCCACCCGCCAAATCCGCCGTGGCAAAGCTGATCGTCCCAATGCCCACGCCCTGCGCGAGCGTCTGGGGGTTGGTAATGTTGACCAGCTCGATGCGTGCCGCACCGTAGTCGATTTTCTCGCGGTAGCGCGGGTTGGGCGTGAGTGTGTAGCTGCCTTTTTCGGCCTTGATAACATATTTGCCGCTCCCCAGCGGCGGCACGCTGCCCGTGCTCTTGTTCTCTTTGGGCAAGACTGGAAAATCCAGACAAGAGCGGACAAAAGGATCGGGCTGCTCCAGCGTGAAGACCACGCTGTCCTTGCCCTGGGCTTCGGCAGAGAGCACATTGCGCAGTCGCTCTTGATACGCACCGGACTTTTTGGCTTGCGCAAACGAGGCGACAACGTCGCCGGGGGTGATGGCTTTGCCGTCGCTAAAGAGCGCGGTGCGCACAGTGACGGTGAGCGTCTTGCCGTCCAGTTCGTCCGCTTTGGCCAGCGACCCACTGGCCTCATAGCGAGCGTCCACACGATAGAGCGAATCGTAAATCAGCGTGGCGAGCTGGCGATTGATGGCCAGTTTGGCCGTAAACGGGTGTAGCGAATCGCCAGAGGAATACGGCAACAGCACAGGCGCATTGGAGGGCTTCGCCGCTGTGTCGCCCTCTTTGGTGACCTCTGGCGCGTTAGACGGATCGACATTCTCCGGCGTGTCGCCACAGGCCGCGAGCGACCACAGGCACACCAAAATAAGCAAGATAGGCAGCAGGTTCTTGAAGATTTTTCGCATTCTGGGCTCTCCCTTTCTGTTTCCAATATTTGTGTGTGTCCACAAGAATATCTCCCATTTCGCGGCGAATACTAAGGCCATACAACCGTAAGGAGGCAGTTTATGTTGGATAAGATTGCGTTGGTGCTCACGGTGCTGGGCGCGCTCAACTGGGGTATGGTGGGTCTGTTTCAGTTTGACGCCATCGCGTGGATTTTCGGCGGGTCGGCCGCCATTGTGGCGAGAATCCTCTACACGTTGGTGGCGCTGGCGGGTGTGTGGTGTATATCACTGCTCTTCCGCGAGAACGCGGTGCTGCGCGACGCGGGCGACGAGCTTGCCTAACCCCCGGGCGGATCATGATCCGCCCCTACTTAGTGCAATGAACAATTGACAATGAACAATGGACAATTATTTGTGGGGGAGCAACGGGCGGCAGGTTGCCGCCCCTACGGGCAATAGACACTTAGACGCTTGACATTTTGTTGGCAGTGTGCTACAATAAGGGTGGTGGCACTGTCGGTAACGGCGGTTTCTATCCTCGGGATAGGCAGCTAAGAAATAACCGCTACTCTTTGGATCGAAGAGCGGTTATTTCTTTTTATTGACGGCTGAGATGTAGCCCGTTGCAAAGACCAAGATCAATGCGAACCAGAAGTACATTTCCATACACATCACCTCCTTCCATAGAAGGAGGAAAAGAAACCACCGCAACCGTTTGACAGTGCCGATGCTAATTATAGCAGGTTGCGCGGAAATTGTCAATCGGGCACGCGCTTTGCGCGGAAACCCATTTTGTGTAGGGGCTTTTCTACGCTCGCCCGCTGGTCTAGCAGAGGGCACAATAGCGTTCAATTTTCTGTCTTCTGCCCTCTGGCATCTGCCCTCTCACAGATTACCGCAACAGCGGCGCGAGCTTGCGGTCAATCTCTTTGGCGTATTCCTTGAACAATTCGAGCCGATTGTTGGGGATGTCGTACTTCATCTTCACCAGCTTTTCGTGCAAACCCGTCTTGAGAATCGCCGACACGGGCACTTGGTGCGCCAGCACCTGCTGGCACTTTTCGTGCAGGAGCAGAATCACGCGCATCATTTCGCGCTGTTTTTCCAGCGGCACAAAGGTGTCTTCGGCGTGGAAGGCGTTTTGCTGCAAGAAGCCCACACGGATGACCCGCGCGCTCTCTAACGTGAGTTTCTGGTCATCGGGCAGGACGTCCGCGCCGATGAGCTTGACGATTTCGAGCAGCTGGCTCTCCTCCAGCAGAATCTTGAGTAGCTGCTCGCGCATGGTCAGGAACTCCGCGCCCGCGTGCTCGCGAAACCAGTCCGCCAGCGGCACGGTGTATTCGCTGTAGCTCTCGTTCCAGTTGATGGCCGGGTAGTGCCGGGCGTAGGCCAGCGCCTTATCCAGCGCCCAAAAACAGCGGGTGAAGCGCTTGGTGTTTTGCGTCACGGGTTCAGAGAAGTCGCTGCCCTGCGGGCTGACCGCGCCAATGATGGTGATGCTGCCCTCCGCGCCGCCGAGCGTTTCGGCGTAGCCCGCGCGCTCGTAGAACTCTGCCAAACGGGAGGGCAAATACGCCGGGAAGCCCTCGTCGGCGGGCATTTCCTCCAGTCGACCACTAATTTCGCGCAACGCCTCCGCCCAACGGCTGGTGGAATCGGCCATGATGGCGATGTGGTAGCCCATGTCGCGGTAATATTCCGCTAGGGTGATGCCCGTGTAGATGCTCGCCTCGCGGGCGGCGACGGGCATGTTGGACGTGTTGGCGATGAGAATGGTGCGGTCGGTCAGCGGGCGGCCGCTCTTGGGGTCGATGAGCTCGGCGAACTCGGTGAGCACCTGCGTCATTTCGTTGCCGCGCTCGCCGCAACCGATGTAGACGATGATGTCCGCGTCACACCACTTGGCCAGCTGGTGCTGCGTCATGGTTTTGCCCGTGCCGAAACCGCCGGGGATGGCCGCCGCGCCGCCCTTGGCGATGGGCAGGAGGGTGTCGATGACGCGCTGCCCGGTGATGAGCGGGTGCGTGGGCGCGAGACGTTTGGTCACCGGACGCGGCGAGCGAATCGGCCAACGCTGGGAGAGCGTGATGTTCTCCTGCGTGCCGTCCGTGCGCTCCACCACGGCGAGGGTGTCGCGGATGGTGTACGCGCCGTTTGGCTGGACGGAGACAATGCGCCCGCTGAGCGTTGGCGGACAGAGCACACGGTGCTCAATCACACTGGTCTCCGGGCAGGAGGCAATGAGCGTGCCCGCGCCGATTTCGTCGCCGACCTTGACACGCAGTGTCACGTTCCACGTGCGCTGGGCGTCCAGCGCGGGGAGGTTGATGCCGCGCCCGATGAACGAGCCGGTGGCGTCCTCCAGCGCTCGCAGGGGACGCTCGATGCCGTCATAAATGTTGGTCAGCAGGCCGGGCCCGAGCGTGACGCTCATGAGCTCGCCTGTGGGGTAGATGGGTTGCCCGGCAGAGAGCCCCGTGGTCTCTTCGTAGACCTGAATGGTGGTGCGCTCGCGGTCGAGGCCGATCACCTCGCCGATGAGGCGGCCTTCGCCCACGTAGACCATTTCCATCATGCGCAAGGCCGTCGCCCCCGCAATGGTGACCACCGGGCCATTGACACCAAAAACGCTGTATTGCTTAGACATTGTTGTCCTCCAAAATGTAAGAAAAAACCGTCGCCGATCTTTTGGCAACCACTAGGGTATTTTACTCGTTTTCGCGGCAAAAGTCAAGTTTTCTAGATGCTAGATCACGGCAAAAGCATTTACTTTACAAACAGTCACAAAAGAGTTATACTGTGCTGGGGGTGTAAAGGGATGGACGTTTACAGGTTGAAAGAGGAATTGCGAGCGGTACACGATCCGCGGCG
>JAISJQ010000066.1 GCA_031261445.1 Oscillospiraceae bacterium
TTTTCTAATCAACTGCGTTGATGGGAAATCAGCGGGCGAGCGCAGCTCGCCCCTACAGAGTGAATCGCCTCACGCCTCTTTACCCTGTAGACAATTGTTCTTTAGTTAATTGTAAATTGTTAATTGCAAATTCTTTGCCAATATGTTATACTATCCTCCAACAAACACAGTGGAGGACTGGGCGATGCAAGTGATTTTGAAACAAGACGTGAAAGCGCTGGGGAAAGCCGGCGAAATGGTGAACGCCTCGGACGGCTACGCCCGCAACTTTTTGTTCCCCCGCGGTTTGGCCGGGCCCGTGACCGCCCAAACCCTCACGGAGCTGAAAAACCGCGAGGCCTCTGCGGCGCATCGTCTGGCCGTGGAGAAACAAGCCGCGCAGGATGCCGCCGCACAGTTGGAGGGCAAGACGGTGAAAATCTCCGCCAAAGCGGGCGCAGGCGGCCGACTGTTTGGCTCTGTGACCGCCAAAGAGATCGCCGAGCAAATCACCGCACAGCTGGGCTTTGCCGTGGAGAAGCGCAAGCTCACCGTGGAGGACGTGAAGCAATACGGCACGTACCCGGCAGAGCTGAAGCTCTACGCGGGCCTCAGCGCCAAATTCTTCGTCTGCGTGGGGGAATAGTCCCCACGGGGGCGCGGGCACAAACGAAAGGGGCGAAGCGCATGACGGACTTGCTTTTGCTGTCTAAGGATACGCCCATCGCCAAAGTGGTGGACGGGCAAATCCAAGCGATTTTGCCCGCGCGTCTGCCGCTTTTTTTGCGGCGCACGGGGGACATCCGCGCGTGGTTAGAATCCCGCGCTATCGACCGCCACCGCACCAACTCGCGCTTGCTCAAGCGTGCCTTGCGTTTGGAAAGTCCGGACGACTTGCGCACTGTCCTGCGCGTCAACGCCGCCACCATCACCGATAATTACTGGGTCAAGCCGCTGGACGACAGCCGCACCACGTGGGCGGACGTGCGCTACACGGTCAATCGCTTTGCGCTTCTCGCACTCACGGGGGATGCCAATTCCTTCAACCAGCCCTTTAGCCGCACCCCAGAGCTGACCAACACGGGCAGCTTTGAAAAATGCTGGCGTTTGGTGGACGGGCAGTGGTGGCTGGTCAAAGCGGGCACGGCGCAGGAGCTCTTTTCTGAACTGCTCATCTATCGCATTGGCCAGCGTTTAGGCTTTCCCATGGCGGAATATCAGCCGGACGGCGACTTTATTCGCTCGCGCGACTTTACGCACCATGCGGCGCAGGACTTTGAGTCCGCCGTGGGCATCATCGGAGACGCGTCGGGCGACTATGTCCAGAATTATCAAGCACTGCAGGTCTACGGGCAACCGCTGGCCGATGCGTATCTCCAGATGTGTTATCTGGACGCGCTGGTCTTCAACATGGACAGGCACGAGAACAACTTTGGTGTCTTGCGGGACAGCGACACGGGCGCGGTGTGCGCACTCGCGCCGTTTTATGACCACAACATTGCGTTGGTCTCCCGTGGATACCCCAAGAGCGTGGCCATCGGGCGCGATATCCTGATTGACGACTTCACGGCGTTGGCGCAGTTCGCCCAGCGCCCCCTGTCCGTGCCCGTGCTGGGCAAAGAAGAGCTGGAAGTGATCCTGCAGGGCATCCCGTGGGCTTTGCCCGTGACAGACGCCGTGCCCGAACCAGCGCGGCTTGTGGTGGACTATCTGCTGGCTCGACAGGCAAAACTGCGGGAAGAAAACTGCGCTTGGATACACGAATGTTTCTAGAGAAAACAGGGGAGTGACACAGCCATGAACATGACCTTCCGTTGGTTTGGCGCGGGCGACCCCATCCCGCTGCGCTATATCCGCCAGATTCCCGGCGTGACGGGCGTTGTCTCGGCGGTGTATGACGTGCCCGTGGGGGACGTTTGGCCGCGCGACAAAATCGACCGCCTGCGTGCGCAGATTCACGCCGCTGGTCTAGCGTTTGAAGTCGTGGAGAGTGTGCCCGTCCACGAGGAAATCAAGCTGGGCGGTGCGGCCGCGCCGCGCCTCATCCGCAACTACGCCGAAACGCTGCGCAGGCTGGGCGCGGCGGGTGTGCGCGTGGTGTGCTATAACTTCATGCCCGTGTTCGACTGGTTACGCACGGACTTGGCGCACTCGCTTCCCGATGGCTCGACCGCTCTGGCCTATGACGATGCCGCCGTGCAGGCGATGAATCCCCGCGCGGGTCTGTCCCTCCCCGGTTGGGATGAGAGCTACGCCCCCGCCGAACTGCAAGCCCTGCTTGCGCGTTATCAGGAGATAGACGAGGCGGCGCTGTGGGCGAATTTCGCAACGTTTTTGCGGGGCATTCTGCCCGCCGCGGAAGAAGCCGGCATCACCATGGCCATCCACCCGGACGACCCGCCTTGGGGCATTTTCGGCTTGCCGCGCATCATCACGGGCGAAGAGTCCATCGCGCGTTTGCTCAGCATTTCCAACAGTCCCGCCAACGGCTTGACGCTCTGCACGGGCTCTTTGGGCGCGAATCCAGAGAACGATTTGGTCGTCCTTGCGCGGAAATATGCGCCGCGCATCCCCTTCGCGCACCTGCGCAATATTCTGCAAAGTAGCACCAATCGCGACTTCTGCGAAGCGCCGCACCCGACCGCCTGCGGCTCACTGGACATGGGCGGCATCGTGGAAGCGTTGGTGGCGGGTGGATTCGATGGCTATGTGCGTCCCGATCACGGCCGTATGATTTGGGACGAGCAGGGCAAGCCAGGCTACGGGCTCTATGACCGCGCACTGGGCGCGGCGTATCTCACAGGCCTCTTTGAGCGGAGCAATTAACAATGAACAAAGGACAATGAACAATTATGCTTGTGATGCAATCGTGTCGTCCACAGTACTTTCGCACAAGGAGTTCTCTATGCAGAGCAAAACGAAATATGCGCTCACGGATGCACAGATCGCCGCGATTTTTGTCCGCGCGGGTCTGGGCACGGTGGAGAGTAGCCGCGCTCTGTCGGACGGCTGGTACAACAACGTGCTGGAAGTGTGCGCGGCGGGGACGCGCTATGTGCTGAAGGTCGCGCCCGCGCCGGATGTGGCCGTGCTCAGCTATGAAAAAGACCTGATGCAGCAGGAATTAGAGTACATAGAACGCCTGCGGACGCACACGCAAGTGCGCGTACCGCGGATTGTCTATCAGGATTTCTCACGCAGTGTGATTCCTTGCGACTGGTTCATCATGGAATATCTGGAAATCCCGCGCCTAGACAAAGCCGCGCTGACGAGGGCGCAAAAAGCCGCCGCTACGCAGGCCATGGCGCAACTGCTCGCGCAATTCCACACACAAAAAGCCGTCGGCTTTGGCTACGCGCAAAACGGTCTGGAAGCCAACTGGTTTTTGGCACTGCACAAAATGGTGCGCAATATGATCGCCGACTGCGCACGCTTTGGCAAGAAATGTCCCGCAGGAGAAAGACTGCTGCGGCAGGTGGAGCACTACAAGGCCGTGTTAGAAAAAGTGGACGGCGTGCTGGTGAATTACGACATGCACGTGCTCAACCTCTTCATTGCGCCAGAGAGTGGCGCGCTGACGGTGATCGATCTGGAACGCTGCTTTTGGGGCGATCCGCTGGGCGATTTTGTGATACAGGAGGCGACAGTACCGCCGCAAAAAAAGAAATTCCTGCGGCTGTATAATCAATACGCGCAAACGCCCCTGACCATCGGGCGGGACGAGCAAATCCGCTACTACCTGCTCGTTGGGTATCTCGGCGTGATGATGTTCACCGAGCGTTTTTCGCGCTATACCCCGCGCAACGCTACCTATTGGGCGGACATAGCCGGCGGGCTCTTCTTCTGTGCGCTGGCGTTCCGTGGGCTGAAACGATTGTGGTGACGGCGAAATGTAGAAATCTATCACGCGATGCAACAAAAAGAGCAAAACCACACTCTATTTATTGGAAAAAAACAAAAGGAGTGCAACCATGAGTCTGCAAGACAAAATCGCCGTGGTGACGGGCGCGGGGGGCGTGCTGTGTTCGGTGTTCGCCAAGGCACTGGCCGGGGAGGGGGCGCGGGTTGCGCTGCTCGACCTGAACGCCGCCGCCGCAGAGCGTGTGGCGCAGGAAATCCGCCAGAGCGGGGGAGAGGCTCTCGCGCTGGAATGCGACGTGCTGGACAAGGCATCGCTGGCGCGTGCGCACGCGCACATCGTCGAGACCTTCGGCGTCTGCGACATTCTCCTCAACGGTGCGGGCGGCAATAGTCCCAAGTGTACCACCACGCACGAGCACTATAGCCCGAAGGAGCTGGACGCGGAAACGGTCAGTTTTTTCGACCTAGAAAAGTCGGGCTTCGACTTCGTCTTCGGGCTCAACCTCATGGGGACGCTGCTGCCCACGCAGGTGTTTGCGCTCGATATGCTCGACCGTTCCGGCTGCTGCGTGCTCAACATCGCCTCCATGAATGCCTTCACGCCGCTGACCAAAATCCCCGCCTATAGCGCCGCCAAGGCCGCCGTGCGCAATTTTACGCAGTGGCTGGCCGTGCACTTTGCCCCCGCCGGCCTGCGGGTCAACGCCATTGCGCCGGGCTTTTTCGTGACCGCGCAGAATCGCGACCTGCTCTTCCACGCAGACGGCACGCCCACGCCCCGCACGGACAAAATCCTAGCCGCCACCCCCATGGGACGCTTTGGCGCACCCGAAGAGCTGGTGGGCACGCTGCTGTGGCTCGCCGACGCGGACAAATCCGCCTTCGTCACAGGCACAGTCATCCCCGTAGACGGCGGCTTTTCGGCGTATTCGGGGGTGTGACCATGAAAGGAAAGATATACATGAAACGCATTACGGGCATTGCGCTGGTGTTGGCGATTCTCGCCGCGCTGGCTTCTTGCGGCACGAGCGTGATCGAGCCGTCTGTGAATGAGAGCGAACTGAGTACCAACACCATCACCATCTGGGGGAGCTATGCGCCCAGTGCGGTTGTGCCCACCGCACGCTGGCTCGGCGAGGTGGATATTGCTTGGCGCTTGCTACAAAGCGACACGATTGCCAACGGGCTGTTTGTCGGCGATGGTTACCTTGTGTTGCAGGAAGGCACGGTGCGCAAAATAGATACGAACGGCGAAGAAACGTGGCATAAAAGCTATGCTTTTACACGCGATGCAAAGAAAATGGATGCCGTGGCGGGGGAGCTATTCCCCACAAATGACGGTGGCTTTGTGCTTGTTTGTGACTTGCAGGACAACGGCGTGGTGCAAGATGCCCCCGTGTTGGCGCGTTGCGACAGCAAGGGCAAAGTGCTTTGGCGTTATGATTACGCCAGACTGGCCGCTCCGTCCATTAAAAAAGCGATATCTTTGCCCGGCGGCGACATCATCACCATTGGGGAAGCCGATCCTCTGGCAGGGGAGAGAGCCGGACGCCGGGCGTACCTTTCCCGGCTGAGTAGCACGGGTGCGCTTGTATGGGAAAAGAAGTTGACCTTTATGGATTTCGACTCCATCGGTGCGCAGGATGTGGTCTATAACGCGTTTTTGTTGGAGGGCAAAGGGGTTGTGTTTTCGGGGGATAACTCGGCGAATCCGTCCTACGGTGTTTTTTGCATGATTGATTTTAACGGCAAGCTATTGTGGAAAGAAATCGATTTTGCAGCGAGTTCCACCGCGCACACGGGCGCGGCGCTGGACAATGCATTCTATTTCTCAACCTACGCAGGACAGATTTGCCGCCTCAATGCCAAAGGCAACATGCGGCAGTTTGATAAGCCCACGGGGTCGCTCGTTGGTGTCTGGAACGACATGCTGGCCGTGCAGAGCGGCGGGGCACTGCTGTTTTTGGACAAAAACGGAAAAGAAATCATGCGCGTACCCTATACCGAAAAAAACGTGCCGCATCCCAGTGGCGCACTCGACGATGCCGTGTCGTATGGCAAGATTGACAAAATAATTGATACAGAAAACGGCTTCTTACTCGTTGGCACAAACATTACGGATTACCGACTTGATGAGCATATATTAACGAGCTACATTCCGTGGAGCACCGAACGCGTCTATTCTACCTATGACCATGCGGGCAATCTGCTGGGGCGGTACGCCTTTGCGCTCTCCTGACGAGCAATATCGCCGCCGCTCCCGTGGCTGGCGGAATCCCTCGCGAAATTTCCGAATCAGAAATTCCTGATGCACGGAACGTGCTATACTATAGAATAGAAAACATTTCAGGAGGTCTTCTCATGGGTGCATTCGCAATGGCGATTCTGATTTTTCCCATAATCGCGCCGCTCGTCTTTCTTGAAGCCGCATTCGGTCCAGGCGTGAGTGATACATTTTTTGGCGCATTGGATTGGCTGTCGGATACGCTCAAGGCGATGGGCGTTGAAGACATGCTGTGGAAGTTCAACGAGTTGATGGGTATAGAACGCAACGCTTAACGGGTAATTATCCCCAAAAGCCGTGCGGTGGCAAAACCGCACGACCTGTGTTTCTGTACTGCTTTTCCTGAACTACTTCTTCGCCCACTTGGCGTTGAAGGTCTGACTCTTGGTGATTTTAGTCGTCTTGCTGACCTTTGCGCCGCTTGCCGTAGTCCAGCCCTTGAACGTGTAGCCCGTGCGCTTCGGCGTGGGCAGCGTGCCAACGGCGGCGTTGTAGGTGACCGTCTTACTCGCGACTTTTGTGCCGCCTTTAGCGTCAAACTTCACGGTGTACTTGTTCGCCGTCCATTTGGCGCTGAGGGTCTGGCTCTTGGTAATCTTAGTCGTCTTGGTGATTTTCGCGCCGCTCGCCGTTGTCCAGCCCACGAACGTGTAGCCCGTGCGCTTCGGCGTGGGCAGCGTGCCAACGGCTGTGTTGTATACGACCGTCTTACTCGCGACTTTCGTGCCGCCTTTAGCGTCAAACTTCACGGTTGATACCGGCATTTGTTTCCATTTGGCCGTGAGTGTTTGCTTTTCTGTGATTTTCGTTGTGCCCGTGACTTTCGCCCCGCTGTCCGTGTACCAACCCGTGAAAGAATAGCCAGCACGCGTGGGCACAGGCAATCCGCCCCCAAAAACCGCGCCCGTGGCAATGGTTTGGCTGGCCACTTTGCTGCCGCCATCGCTGGCAAATTTTATGAGGACGGATGGATGGTAATTATGTGGGATGATGTTATATCCGGCATAATCGCTCACTTTTGAAGTGCTGTTACAGAAGATCGTGAGCTCCTCACAGTAGGCGAAAGGTTCTTCGCCGATGCTTGTGACACCGCCCAGAAACGTCACCTTCTCTAAGTATACGCAACCAATAAATGCGAAATCTCCCAGCGTCTGCACGCTTGCGGGAATGACCATCTCCGTCAGATATACAGAGTACGCAAAAGCACTGTTCCCAATGCTCGTGACGCTGGTGGGTATGGTGATCTGCGTCCGATTTGATCCACCAAAGGCCAACGGTGCAATGGTTTTAACGCCGGCCGGAATTGTGTACTTGCCGACTTTTTTGGCCGGGCAGGCGATAAGTTTGGTCTTCGCTTTGTTGAACAATGTCCCACTGACGGCTGTAAAGTATGGATTATCCGCCGCAACATTGAAAGCACCTAAGCTCTGACAGAACACAAACGCCGGCTCACCGATGCTGCGCACATCTTTGTGGAGGGTGATGCTTGTGATGGATGGGCACATATCAAATGCATAAGGCGCAATATTCGTCACGGTTTTGGGCGCGACATATTTGCCGCTTTTTAGAGGTGGACAAGCCACCAGCCGGGTCTTCGCTTTATTGTACAACATGCCACCCACGACCGTAAAGTAGGGACTGTCCGCCGCCACCTTAAAAGTGCTCAGGGCAGCGCAGTAAGAGAAGGCAGGCGCGTCAATGCTTTTGACGCTACTTGGTATCGTGAGCGTTTTCAGTGCCGCGCAATTGTAGAAAGCACCCGCCGCAAAACTCTTGATGCCCTTTTGCAGGGTGATGGTTTTCAGCTTGGAACAGCCCTCGAACGCAAAGGCAGGAATGCTGACGACACTGCCGGGGATGGTGATGGCGGTCAAGCTCGTGCAGCCCGCAAAAACACCCGCGCCCAGGCTCTTCACACCATCGGGAATCACAATGCTTTTTAGTGAAGTGCATTCATTAAACGCGCCCTCACCAATGCTGGTCACACTTTTTGGCACTGTAACGCTGGTCAGACGTTTGTTTTGATAAAACGCATACCGTCCAATGCTTTTGACCGGAATTCCACCCAGTGTAGCAGGAAGGCTCAGTTTAGTCGCGTTCCCGGTATAACCAACAATGCTTGCCGCATCGTTCTCCACGGTGAACGCATAGCCCCCAAGCGAATACACGCCGCTGTCCGTATCATAAAACCCCTGTTCCCCGTTGGGCATGATTTGCAAGTCCACCCACGCGCTTGCGCTAAACGGCAAACCCGCAACCAAACCCACCGCGAAAACCAAGGCCAGCGCCAAACTCAAAACACGTTTCATAGAACAGTCCCTCCAAAAGTTTTTCTGATGACAACAGTATAGCATATCTGTGTGCGGAAATACAAGCCGAAATGCCCACGAAGCCGCGCAACCGTTGGTTGTGTGCACAAAAAATGGCCACCCGCAAGGCGGTGACCGTTTTTTGCAACTCTTCGCTTACTTGGCGAAGAGCGTGCTGAACCATTCGGTGACGAGCCCGAAGATGTGGGAGATGACGGGATCGTTGCCACCCAAACTTTGGAAAGACTCCATCACGGTGGCCAATAGCTCCTGCAGGATGGCGGCGAAGTCAAAGTCTGCGAAATTCATGGGAAATGCTCCTTTCAGCATATGTGTGTCTTCAGTATAGCACAATCGCGTGCGCTTGTCAAATATGAACAATACGTTAAAAATGACCAAAACAGCACAAATTTTCTTGACAGAGGCAAGGCAATATGGTATACTAAGTGCAACATAAAGGTGCAGGTTTTTGGTAAATTTGCACAAATTGGGTATTGGAGGAAATATGTCTACAATCATGTCCATCATCAACGCAATTTTCCGCTTTTTCATGAGCATCGTCGTCACAATGACCGGTCTGTTCGCCATCCCCGGCATCCCGCCGGCCACCGCCCGCGTCGAGGATATCTTCGACAGCAAGCCCATCGCCTCTACGGTCTACGCCGTGCGCCGTGGCTCGCTCAGCAATGACGAAACCGCCATGCTCGCGTCCCTGCAGGGGATCGTGGCGCAACAAGAAGCCGCGATTGTCCTGCTCGATGACGGCGGACTGCGGCTGGAGTACATCACCGCCTACGCATCTGAGCACAGCGAAATCAACTTTGTGCTCTTGCAAAAACCCGGCAACACCAGTAACCCCTTGAGCTCGCTTCCCGCGGGGCAAGTCACCACGCAAGCGGTGCAGGACATCTGGGGTATCGTGGACATCTTCCGCGACCGCATCAAAAACAACGGCTTCGTCACCTTCCTGCGCGATGATGAATCCATCGACATCAACATCGCCGCCAACTACGCTGGCATCGAAAACTGGCTGAGCGTCCCCACCACCCTGCGCGATGCCGCCATCCAGAATGGTTATGTGGAGAAAGAAAACGTCAGCCTTTGGAAAGGCAGCAACGCCAAACGGCAGGAAAAAATCTTTGACCTCTACAAAAACCAATACAACAACAAGTTTGTCATGCACGAGCGCGGGGATTGGATCACCGACCGCGATTTGGGCATCTCGCAAAAAGCGTTCTCGTTCTTTACGCAAGACGTGTATTCCACGGGCGCAATGGTCTGGAGCGGCGGCATGAGCTTCCACATTGAAGGTGTGCCCGACCTCATCGCCGAGCGTGCCTTCCGCCACAAAGTCCTCTCGTGGGCAGTGCCCGACGCGGCCGTCATCGGTTTCTGGGACGACACAGACGTTGACACGGACGAGATTATGTTCATCCAAGACATCGCCCTGCACGGCAACTATATCGTGCCCTTCCACGGCGACAGCAACCTGACCTTCATGGCGGCCATGGACAAAGTCCCCGTGAAACAGCGCACCAACACCATCGCCCCCGCCGCGCCCGTGGCGAAAAATGGCAAGCACTATGTGGCGTTCTATGTCACCGACGGCGACAACGTCAGCTGGCTTTATGGCAGTGGCTCACTGGGCAACTTCTATAAGGATCGCATCGCCTCCAGCGACACATTCAAGCTCTCGGTCACCCGTGGGCCGATGATGAGCGTGCTGATGCCCTTCGCGGAAGAAATGCTCTACCGCAAAAACGAAGTGGCCAACGGCGGCAACAACTACCTCTTCGCCGGGACATCCGGTCTTGGCGTGACATATCCCGTCAACATGTCCCTCAAACGCCTGACCAACTATGCCGATCTCACGGCGCAGTCGATGAAGCTGGCCGACATGAGCGTGATAGGTCCCATGGAATCCGTGACGCTCAATCCCACATGGAAAGTCGGTATCCAAGTGCCCGTGGAGGCGTTCTCGAAGCAGGATCAAATCAAGGGCGGCATCTATCAAATCGACGGCGAGCGTTATATCGGCGGCGACGGCGAGGTTTTCTGGAGCACAAACGGCAAGCCGTTCATCTCCGCGAAATACTCGCTCTGGACCGACACGACTGCCAACGATTATGCAGCGCTAGCCAATAAGCTCAACAATGCATCCACCGACATCACGCGCTACGACACCTACACCGTTGTGGCCATCCAGCCGTGGGGCATCGACTATAACGTCTTCAGCGATTTCGTGCAAACCCAGCTGGCCGACCACGTGGAACTGGTGAACGTGGAAGAACTCATCGCCCTAGTCGCCAAAAACGTCAAGCACTGACAATGCTAAAAACTAGATTCTAAAACAAGAAGACTAGAGACTAGATACAAAAAATCTAGTCTCTAGTCTCTAACATCTAGCATCTAGAATGGGAGGAAATCATGGCATCCAATACATTGCAAGCCAACCAATATGTCAACAAAACAGAGCGTGCCGCGTTTTACGCCGCCGCCTGTTTCCGCGATATGTCCTACGGTCTGGTCGCGCCGGGATTTTTGCTGGTGTTCTACCAGCAAGTGCTGGGCTTAGAGGGCTGGATACTTACCGTGTTGCTCTTGCTCCAAAAAATCTGGGACGGCGTGAATGACCCGCTCATGGGCGTGGTGTTCGATAAACGCTCCACCTCGCTGGAGAAAGCGCGTCCCGTCTTCAAGTTCACCCCTATCCCCATCGCCGCGTGCTTCATCCTGATGTTCACCAAGTTCGATTTCCCCGTCAGCGAACAGCAGAATTTCCTGCTCCGCGCGGTCATCGTCTTCGTCACCTATGTGATCTTTGAAGGCCTACATACCCTCAACGGCACGGCCTTCATGAGCTACTACAATTCCATCAGCCCCAATCTGGAAGAGCGCAACGACGTCATCGCCCGCTCGCGCCTGTTCTCCAACATCGGCTCTGGCGGGATTACGGGCGCAATCCCCATCCTCATCAGTCTGTTTGTGGAAAACAAAGGCGATGCCGGCCTTAGGGCGCAGTACTACATTTTCCTCATTTCCGCGCTGATCATCGCCGCGCTGTTCGTTTTGTATAACTACTTTATGCATACCTACGTGAAAGCCCGCGTGGTCACGCGCACCGACACCACCCAGTTTTCCGGCAACATCCTCATCGAAATCTTCAAGAACCAGCCGTTTTTGCTCATGATGCTCTCCAACGCCATCCTCTTCATCTTCGGCAAAAACAACGTCTCCATGTATTTCTTCCGCTACAACATGGGCGGCAGTTTCTTGCAGACGGTCACGGGCGCGGCGTATATTCCGGGTCTGCTCATCGCCACCGCCTTCACGCCCAAACTGATCGCCCGCTATGGCACAAAGAAGGTGTTCGTCGCCTGCCTCGCGGCCATGGCCGGGCTGAATTTGCTCATGCTCATCGGCGGCATTCCCACGGGCGCGTACACCAGCGGAGGCGTTGGCCCCACGGTGCTGGTGACGGCGGTGTACTTCCTGCTGGGCATCCCCGAATGCGTGCGGCAAATGACGTACTGGTCGATGATTGCCGACACGGTGGACTACGGCGAGTGGAAGACCGGTCACCGCAACGACGGCATGATCTACGCCGCCGAGGGCATGACGGGCAAAATCACCGGCGGCATCGGCTCGGCGATTTCCGTGCAGTTCCTCAAGGCCATCGGCTTTAAGGCGGATGCCGACACCCAGAGCCCCAGCGTGCAAAAAACGCTGTTCTATATTCCGCAAATCGCCACGGTCGTGCTCACCGCGCTGGCGATCCTGCCCTACGCGCGCTACAAGCTCGGCCGAGAAGAGCACCAAGAGATTCTGGACGAACTCAAGACGCGCAAAGAGCACCTAGAGGGTGCGGAAGTGGAGCGAGCCGAAGCGATGGTTGAGGGCGTCGCATGAGAGCACAAGCACAAAGCTTAGTGACCGCGTTTTTCGCGGAACACACAGCCTTGGCGGGGATGGAGTCCGCGCTCACGGCGGCAATCGAAACCATGATTGCCACCTACCGCGCGGGGCACAAGCTCGTCACAGCCGGGAGCGGCGGCAGTGCGGCGGACGCGGAGCACATTACGGGCGAACTGCTCAAGAGCTTCCGCTGTAAGCGTCCACTCGACGCGGCGTTTCGCGCGGACTATGTTACAAAATTTGGCGAAGACGCGGTGCTGGATAAGCTGGAGGGCTCTCTGCCAGCCATCAATCTGGGTGTGAATTTCCCCATCTTCACCGCCATTCTCAATGACACAGGCGCAGAGGTCGTCTTTGCCCAGCAAGCGCTCAGCTTGGTCAATCCCGGCGATGTGTTTCTAGCCATCAGCACCTCTGGCAACAGTCAAATGCTCATTGCGGCGGCGAAGGTCGCCAAAGTGCGCGGCGCACAGGTGGTGCTCCTCTCTGGCGAGAGCGGCGGACAACTGCGCGATTGGGCAGACATCGCCCTCCTCGCGCCCTCGAACGAGACCTACCGCATTCAGGAGATGCACATCATGCTCTACCACCTCTTCTGCGCGGCGGTGGAGAAAGAATTTTTCGTGGGCGATTACTGATTATATCGCAATCAACCCGTAGGGGCGCGCATCGCGCGTCCGCTGAGTGAACACAGTGCATAGCGATGGAATCAGCAATTACAGTTCAAGGAGTACAAAGAATGGTTTTGGCGGGTCTGGATTTGGGCGGCACGAAGTGCGCGGCGGTGTTGGCGCAGGTGCAGGGCGACGAGACCAAGTTTCTGTGCCGCAAAGAAGTCCCGACCGTGGGCGATTGGCGTAGCATTACCGATGCGCTTTTGGCGTACTTGGCGCACGAGCGCACGGCGCGTGGCGTGGAGATTGCCGCCTGCGGCATCAGTTGCGGCGGCCCACTGGACGGACAACGCGGCGTGATTCTGCGTCCGCCAAACCTGCTGTCGTTCTCGAATGTGGCGATTGTGGACTACGTGCAGGAAAAATTGGGTGTCCCCGCCAAACTACAAAACGACGCCGATGCCTGTGCGCTGGCCGAGTGGAAATTCGGCGCAGGGCGCGGCACGCGCAACATGATTTTCCTCACCTTCGGCACGGGGCTGGGCGCGGGGCTGATTCTGGACGGCAAGCTCTACACGGGCGCACGCAATCTGGCCGGAGAGGTCGGGCACATGCGCCTGAAAGCGGAGGGCCCGTTGGGCTACGGCAAGCGCGGATCGTGGGAGGGCTTTTGCAGTGGCGGCGGCATCCGTGCGCAGATTCTACAACACTTTGGCGAAGACTTCGACGCGCGAGAACTGCAAGTCCGCGCCGAACAGGGTGACGAAAAAGCCGTGGCACTCTATCACGAAATTGGCGCGAACTTTGGCCGTGGTCTGGCCGTGCTGGTGGATCTGCTCAACCCAGAGCTCATCGTGGCAGGCAGCATTTTCGCACGCGCACACAGCTTGCTCTACGATGCGGCGATGCAAGCACTGCGCGAAGAGGCACTGCCCGAAAGCCTAGAGGGCTTCCGTCTGCGTCCCGCGCAGCTGGGCAACCAAATCGGCGACTACGCGGCGGTGGCGATTGCAATTTAGATATTCGATGTTAGATTCCTGTCAATAACACGCATCACGTAAAAAAACAAGGAGCTTTTCATGTTCGATTACCTCATTCCCGGCCAAGCGCTCTTGCACTTTGGCAACAAGATGGCGCGTTTTGCGCCGTCGCTCAAGCGCGGCACACTGCTACGGCGGCGCACGGTGGAGAGCGCCATCGAGTCGCTCGAAAAGCAGGCGTATACTGTGCTGGGCGAGCTTTCCGCCACGGCGTATAAGACGAAAGAGCCCGTGCCCTTTGCGGAGCGTTTCAGCGGCGAAAAAGTGCCGCTACAGATCGGCACGGGCTGGGCAGAGGACACGTTTGACTGCTGCTGGATGCACATTACCGGGCGCGTGCCGCAGGGCGCATCGGACGTGGTGTTCCTCATTGACACGGCAGGGGAGGGGCTGGTCTACGACAAAAACGGCCGCCCGGTGCAGGGCATCACCTGCTACGCCAGCCAGTACGACTACCGCCTAGGACACCCGCGCAAGCGCGTGGTGCTGAACGATGGCCTGAGCGACGCGGACGGCACAGTCGAGTTTTTCATCGACTGCGGTGCGAACGATCTCTTCGGCAAATACCACTACAAGTCCGCGCTCCAGCTGCTCAGTATCGCGCGGGAGAACAGAGAAATTCGCGGGCTGATGTATGACCTGCAGGTGCTCGTGGCGGTCTATGACTGTAACCCGAAGAACGACTATGGCACGGAGGTTTTCCGCGCCGTGACAAGCGTCGCGGGGCAAGTAAAGTCCAACATCACAGAAGAAAAAGCGGCCGAACTGCGGGCGACCCTCGCGCCGTACCTTGCCGCCCAAAATGACGACCCAAATGTGTTTGCGTATTCCGCCATCGGGCACTCGCACTTGGATTTGGGTTGGCTGTGGCCACTGCGCGAGACCCAGCGCAAGGGCGCGCGCACCTTCCGCAACCAAATTGTGAACATCCGGCGCTATCCTGACTACATTTTCGGCGCGTCCCAAGCGCAACTTTACGCGTGGATGCGCGACCTGTACCCCGAAATCTACGCCGAAGTGAAAGAACTCCACGCGGCGGGGCGTTGGGAGCTGCAGGGCGCAACCTGGTGTGAGCCGGACTCCAACCTCATCAGCGGCGAGAGCCTCGTGCGGCAGTTCTATTACGGCAAGCGATACTTCCAGCAGGAATTCGGCGAGGAGATGAAAATCCTCTGGCTGCCCGACAGTTTCGGCTATTCCGGCTGCATCCCGCAAGTGATGGCGCTGGCCGATGTGCCCTACTTCCTGACGCAAAAAATGAGCTGGAACACCGTGAACAAATTCCCCTACCACACCTTCCACTGGGAGGGCATTGACGGCACGCGCGTGTTCGCGCACATGCTCCCCGAGGATACCTACAACGGTACAGTGCGCGGCGAAAAACTCAGCTATGGCGAGAAAAACTACAGAGAACGCCCCGTGAGCGGCCGCGCCATCTCTCTCTTTGGTATCGGGGACGGCGGCGGCGGCCCGGGCTTTGAACACCTAGAGCGTGCGGCGCGTCTGCGCGACCTGAAAGGTCTGCCGAAGTACGAGCCCGAGACCGCGCTGGCGGGTTTCGAGCATCTGGACGACCCAGCGGTGGCGTACCCGACCTATCGCGGCGAGCTTTACCTAGAACGCCACCAAGCCTGTTCCACCACACAAGCGCGTGTGAAATACTTCAACCGCAAGTGTGAACTTTTGCTGCGCAACTACGAAATCCTAGCCGTGCAGGCCAAAGAGCGCGGCGTTGCCCTGCCCGTGAGCACGGCGGAACTGGACGCACTGTGGCAGGAAGTCCTGCTCTATCAGTTCCACGACATCCTGCCCGGCTCGTGCATCGACCGCGTGTACGAAGAAAACGTGCCGCGCTACCAAGCCATCGCCGATACCCTGACCGACGGCATCGCCGCGCTGGCAGGGACGCTTTACGGCGATGGGGCAGTGGTGAACCTGAACAGTTTTGCCTACAGCGGCCTTGTGGCGCAGGACGGCGCGTGGAAACAAGTCACTGTGCCCGCATTCGGTGCACTGGCACTGAGCGCAGGCGCATCGGTCACAACGTTTGCCGCGCAGGCGAGCGACAACAGCATCGAAAACGATGCCGTGCGCGTCACATTCGAGCGCGGACTCATTGTGTCGATTTTTGACAAACGCCTGCAAAAAGAGCTCATCAAAGCGGGGGAGAGCGCCAATCTCTTCTCGCTCTACCACGACCACGGCGACGCGTGGGACATCAAGCCCGTCACCTACTACAAAAAGCACAAAACCAACGCGCACTGTGTCGCCTTCCAGACGGGCACGGACGGCGCGAAGGCGTGGGCGAACGTGACCTATCAAGTCAAAGACACCACCATCCAGCAGACCATCAGTATCACGGACGGTGCGCCTACGGTGACCTTCAGCACAGACATCGACTTCCACGCCCACAAGCAAATGCTGCGCGTGGCGTTCCCCGTCAGCGTGCAGACGGATGAGTGCAAGTTCAACGTGCAGTTCGGGCACGTGGCGCGACCGACCACGGAGAAAGACAGCTACGACACCGCGCAGTTTGAGGTCTCTGGTCAAAAATTCGTGGATATGTCGCAGGATGACTGGGGCGTGTCGCTCCTGAACGACTGCAAATATGGCTTCCGCTGCAAGCACGGCGTGATGGATATGGACGTTTTGCGTGCCCACAACGGCTTCCCCAGCAAGCACTGCGACCAAGGCGCAAGCCACCTAGAATACGCCCTCTTCCCCCACGCGGGCGCGTTGGGCTGGGAGACCTACCGCGCGGCATACGAGCTGAACAATCCCCTCGTTTTCGCCGAGGGAACACAGGCGGCGACCGCCACCGAAGGCTTTGCGCAGACGGATAACCCCAACGTGCTGGTGGAAACGCTGAAAATCCCCGCCGAAGGCGAGGGCGTCATCGTGCGCGTCTACAACAGCAGCGAAGAGCCGCAGACCGCCACGGTCACAATCCCCGGCTACAAACCCCAAAGCGTGGTGAACATCCTAGAGCGCACGCTGGCCGACAGCGACGGCACACTGCAACTGCACAAATTTGAACTGGTCAATTTGCGCTATACCAAACAATGAACAATTCTTTGTAGGGGCGGCAACCTGCCGCCCGCGGTTGAGAAGGCAGATGTCAGAAAACAGAGGACAGATCTTTAGGCGCAATTCTGCCCTCTGTCTTCTGATTTCTGTCCTCTGCTAGCCTAGCGGGCGAGCACAGAAAAGCCCCTGCAAACAATTGTACATTGTCAATTGAGTCCCTCTAAAAACCTACGCAAAGCGGAGGAAATATGGTATAATGAGAGGGAAATTAGAAGGCGCAGGGGGCGCAAAATGCAGTATTCATTCTTC
>JAISJQ010000015.1 GCA_031261445.1 Oscillospiraceae bacterium
CGGTGTATTCGCGGCCGCTCACTGTGAGTTTTTTCACAAGCCATTTCTGTGAACCGTAGTCATCGTGGGCATCGTAGAGAATGATGTTGGGCTGGTTGGTGGCGTTATCTAATCCGCCAAGGATCATCAGATTCTTGCCACTTTTCACGCCGCGAATGAGCACGCAGTCGCCATCGTTCACCGTGCCGCCCAGCGCCATTGCCTCGCCCGCAAACGCACCCACGCACCCAAACACCAGCGCAAGCACCATTAGCAACGAGAGCGTTACGCGCAGGCGCGTGTGGCGGGTAAATTTAAGTAATTTCATCTTGACCTCCTCGGATTTTGATATCGCGAATGCACCGAAGTGCTTCCATCTATAATAGAGCCGTTTCGCGCTCGTATGTTTCCGATTTACCAAATGTTTCCTCTGATAAAGACAGTATATCACCTGTGCGTTGAAAAGTCAAGCGATTTTGTAAAAAATATTGAAATATGTTTTTAGGTACAAAGATACAGGCGTGAGGGATGCCCACCCTCACGCCTGTATCCTCACCCCTCCCGCCTCGCGTAGGCGCGGCGGCGCATGATTTTACAGTCTTTCAGCGACGCCACAATCGCGTCGGCTGAGCCCTTGGGCACGCCCACGAGGGTGTAGTCTTGGAAGATTTCGATGCGGCCAAAGGAGCTGCCCGGCAGGCCGGAATACCCCGCCACTGCGCCGAGAATGTGGCTCGCGCTCACGTGCTCCTTGCGGCCAACGCTCAGGCGGATGTTCTCAAAATCGGCATTGTCGCGGCGCGGGCGCACCGAAAAATCGCCCTGCCGTTTAACGCCGCGCCCTGTGCGCGGGGCGTGTTTGCCCGCGATTTCATGGCGATTTTTTCCGTACTCCGCGGCAAAAACAGCGTCATCGTTGCGGTTGGGCAGGCTGTCCTTGTCGTCTTTTTTCACGAGTAGCTGAATGAGTGCGGAGACCAGTTCCAGCGAGGAATGCTCCTCCAGCAGCGCGTCCACCAGCGTGTTATACTGCTCCAGCGCACCGCTCTGGATGGCGGCGACAATCGAGGCCTGCACTTGGCGGAAGCGCGTCTCCAGCACTTCATCGCTGGAGGGCACGGCGTGTAGCTCAATCTTGGACTTCGTGAACGCCTCAATGTCGCGTAGTTCGTTGATCTGCCGCCGTCCGCTGACAAACGAGAACGCGCGACCCTCTTTGCCCGCCCGCCCCGTGCGCCCGATGCGGTGCACGTAATATTCCACGTCCTGTGGAATGTCATAGTTGAACACGGCTTCGATATTCTCCACATCGATGCCACGTGCCGCCACGTCCGTGGCCACCAGCACGTCGATCTGTCCCTTCTTAAAGCTGTTCATCATCTGCGTGCGTGCGGCCTGTTTCATGTCGCCGTGCAGACCACCGGAGGGGTAGCCGCGCAGCTGTAGCTCGCTGACAAGGTCGTCCACCATGCTCTTCGTGTTGCAAAAAACCATGGAGCGGCTGGGATTGTAAACGTCCAGCAGGCGGCTGAGCACCTCCACTTTTTTTCCCTGCGGCACTTCGTAATATAGCTGCTCAATGCTCGGCACAGTGACCTGCTCGTGCGCGACTTTGATGAGCTCCGGCTCTTTTTGGTATTCGCGCGTGATGCGGATGATTTCGCGCGACATGGTGGCCGAAAACAAAATCGTCTGCCGCTCGTCGGGCACGTCCGCCAGAATGGTCTCGATGTCCTCCCGAAAGCCCATGCTGAGCATCTCGTCCGCTTCGTCCAAAATCACCATGCGGATGCCGTCAAGCTTGAGCGTGCGGCGGCGCATGTGATCCATGATGCGCCCGGGCGTGCCCACCACAATCTGTGCGCCTTGGCGTAGCGCGGTGATTTGGCGGTCAATCTGCTGCCCGCCAAAAATCGGCACAGCCTTGATGCCCTGCTTGTACTTGGCGAACTTGCGGATCTCGTCGCAGGCCTGCACCGCCAGTTCCCGTGTGGGGCAGAGGATGAGCACCTGCACCGTTTTGTGCTGCGTGGGGTCGATTTTTTCGAGCGCCGGGATGCTGAACGCCGCCGTCTTGCCCGTGCCCGTTTGCGAGTGCCCAATGACATCTCGCCCCGCCAGAATCAGCGGTATGCTCTGGCTTTGGATGTGCGTGGCCTCTTCAAAGCCCATGTCCTCCACCGCGCGGATGACATCATCGGAAAGACCCATTTCAGAAAAATTTGTGATGGACATTTTGACCTTTCAGTATGCAAGATAGACGCAAAAGAAAAACGCTCCAACTCCGTGCAACCGTTGAAGCCAGCGGTATTCAGTAAGCGATGAACAGGGAAAATCCCCTCTGCGTGGCCATAGTATAACACGTTTGGGGAAAAACTGCAAGTTCAGAGGGCAGAAGAGGGATGAGGGATGAGGATACAGGGATGAGGATGCCCGCCCCGAAAATATATTTCCAATTTTTTCATGAAAATGCTTGACTTTTCGGCGCAAAGGTGATACACTATCAATTGGAGTGTGGCGAATCGCGCCGCACACAGCACGAAAAGGAGAAAACAATGGAAAAGATGGCAAATTTTGCCCCCCCTGTGACGTTCGTCGTCGCGCGGGGGGGACGCGCCTGCGTATAACGCTCTCGCTGATGCTGGTGCTTGCGCTGGTGTTTGGGTGCGTGGGGATGTTCGCGGGTGAGGCAATGGCGCTGGGTGCATCTGGAGACGGCGGCACAGGCGGCTATGTCTACATTCGCAATGTCAAGTCTGGCATGTATCTGACATTTCCCAGTTCAACCGTCAACACAACCAGCACGCTACAGGTGAGCACCGCTGCCAACAGTGCGCGGCAACAGTGGCGCATGCATCATGGACAAAAAGCGGACGGTAGCTACTATGTGGTGCTTCACAGCAAGTTGAATGACAACTATGTCATCAGCGCTGGCGATGGTGGCTACGGCACAAAACTTCGCTTATCCTCATATAGTAGTAGCGGTTCAACGCGCAATCAACGGTTTGATATCATCCATGGAGCAGGCGTGGCGCGTATCGTCTCGCACGAGAGCTATTATGGCACGGGCACATGGCGGTCACTCCAAGTGCAGGATGGATACGCCACAACAAACATCACCAGCGGCACGGATGTGAATCAGCGCGAGCCGTATTCCACCGCTGACGCTAAAGCGCATCAATATTGGGTGTTTGAGGATGTGGTGCGAGTAAGCGATCAGCTTTTGCGAATAGGAAGTACACCAGTAAACGCAGTCGACAGCGGTAAGCATAGTGATGTTGACTACGGTGCTACAAAATATGGCTCTTTTGTGACTACAGCAATGAATGACTGGAACACAAAGGTAATTTCAAGTACATTGTTCCGCCCAGATAGCCTGACCGTTATTGAGGATGTGTATGTTAGGGATTTACCTTTTAATCCAGATAACGCAAATGACCTTGCCCTAACCGAAGTCTCATCAAACGGAAAAGCCACTGTAACTTTCTATACGCAAAAAATAGATGCGTTGCCTTCCAATGTGCAAAAACAACACACAGTGACACATGAACTAGGTCACGTCTTGGGGTTACATGAAAACAATCTTGTGAATCCAACGCCTACCGGTCAAGTGCCAAAATCGCGTGGAAACATCATGTCGCAAGGCGGATATTCCTATGGATCGTCCTTTAGTCTTGATGACAGAGCTTGCTATGCCAACGCAAGCACATATTATTAATGGAGGAAAAACTTATGAAAAAGAAAACTCGCTGGGGTCGCATTCTTGCAATCGCTTTGAGCGTGCTTGTTGCTTTGCCCGTTGGCTACTACGGCTTTCGGCAATTCGTACCTCCGACCAAAGAGGTATTGATACACACTAACAATGGCGGAGGGCTGGGTGAACCCGCCGAGGCCGTTGCGTACTTCGACTATGTCTTCGTGGCACAGGTTGAGGCGATGCACGATATGAACACAACAAAATTGTATCGACAATTCCCCGAAATCTGGCTTCAAGAATCAAGTTGCACAGAACTGACGATTCGGGTAGTGCGCAATATCAAAGGCGAATTAGTCACGGGGGTTTCTCTGCCATACTATAAAAGATTTGGCGCAGATGAAACCTTGACGATGATATACAAACGGGACGATGATATCATTCCAGAAATAGGCAAGTACTACGTTATTTCCGCCTGGTTGCCAGACGGCGAAAATCTTGGATCTGGTGGCATGAACACAACAGTGGAATTAGAAGACGGCATCACGGAAGAAAACTTGGATAAATCGAAGGTATATCGAGAGTTTGTGTATGCCTGTGCTCATGAAAAAATAAGTGATTCTACTGAGAAGCTTTTGGCTAAAATAGACCACTTTGTGTCACCCTATGACCCCATTTACGAGGGAGAACCAAAGCAAGTTTTGCCAGAGTGGATTGATGAAGCAGAGGCACGAGCCGATGTTCCTCTAGCGCAGACCGAATAACCAACACAGAAACCGGGCGGGGAGCAATCCCCGCCCGGTTTCGTGCACCCACACGCCTGAACCCTCTTACCTCTTATATATTCGCGCCGCGGATGGAGTCCATCTCCACCATGGTGTATTCCACGGGGATGCGCACGGGGTAGTAGGACAGTTTGGCGCGGCGCAGGCCGGGGTCGCCGGTGTCTTCTTCGCGGTCTATGTATTCGTAATCGGCGAGGGCATTGGCGGCAAACTCGCGGTTGAGCAGCGGATACGCGCCGCGAATTGCGCCGTCGGCTTTCTCGATATGCGTGCAGAAAATGCTCTCGTTCACGCGCTCGCCCACGGTGAATCCGGCCACGGCGTCCCCCACATACAGCACCCCGCCCACGAAGCCCAGCGCATCAAAATGCGCCAGTGCGCGTTGCACGGCGATGTCCTCCTGCGCCAGCTCTTCCGGGTTTTTGCCTGCATTGGCACGTAGCCACTCGGCCTGAAAGGCGCGGCAGTCGGGCACGTTTTCGCGCGTCAGCGGCGCATAGTGCCACTCGTGCGCTTTGACCAAGGCCGCGATGTGGTTGCGCTTGGCGTGGTATTTTTTCCCCGGCAGGTGGATTAAGTCGCTGGCGTTGTAGACGTAGTCCGAAAAATCACGGTTTTCCAGAAACGCAAAGCGTCCGGGGTACAGACCCTCCAGCACCGCGCGGGCGCGATCGCTCACGCCGAACAGGCGGGGCGGGATGTCCCGCGCCTCGGCGTCCGCAAAAAGCACGGACAGTGCCCAAGAGACATCGCCTGTGCCCGTGGGGAAGCCGTAATTGTGCTCTATGTGGGAGTACGTGAGGAAAAAGTCGCCACGCCGCCCCTTGAGCCGACAAATTTCTGTGCCGTATTGCGTACCCCACAGGTAGATGTTGCCGGGCAGGTATTCGCAGCAGATCTGGTGGCTACTCTCCTGCAAGGGTTTCATCCAAGCGGCGTCGGCCAGCGTCATGGGTTGGAAGTCGAGCATAGTTCCTCTGATTGTCATCGTATGTGTGCATTATAGCACAATCGCGTGTGGTTTGCAAGCGCAATACAGAAGCAGAGGGCAGAAGAGGGATGAGGAATGAGGGTTCAGGCGTGAGGGTGGGCGCAATACCCGCCCCAAAAATATATTTCCAATATTTTCATGAAAATGCTTGACTTTTCGGCGCAAAGGTGATATACTATCAATTAGAGTGTGGCGAATCGCGCCGCACACAACACAAAAAGGAGAAAACAATGGAAAAGATGGCAAATTTTGCCCCCCCTGTGACGTTCGTCGTCGCGCGGGGAACACGCGTCTGCGTGTAACACTGTCGCTGATGCTGGTGCTTGCGCTGGTGTTTGGGTGCGTGGGGGCGTTCGCGGGTGAGGTCAGTGCGCTGGGCTCTTCCGCAGATGGTAGCTCTACTGGCTACGTCTACATCCGCAACGTAAAGACGGGTATGTACTTGACGTTCCCAGACACTACTGTCAACACAACCAGTTTTTTGCAGGTGAGAACCTACTACGGTACGCCAGCCAATAGCGCACGCCAGCAGTGGCGAGTCCACCACGGCCAAAA
>JAISJQ010000017.1 GCA_031261445.1 Oscillospiraceae bacterium
GCATCCCCAGGGAAATCAACTTTGTGTAGGGGCGAGCTGCGCGCGCCCCGACAAACCCCCAAAAACATCAGTGTTACTCTGGCAATATGAAAATTGATTTCCGTGGGGCGTCCCCTACAGCTACCGCCCAGTTTGTCCACACAACAAAAACAAGCGACTGGAAAACGCAGTGTTTTCCAGTCGCTTTGCTCTGGTGGTGATCCATCGCGGATTTGAACCGCGGACACCCTGATTAAAAGTCAGGTGCTCTGCCAGCTGAGCTAATGGATCGAGCGGCAAACAAGAGATAGGGAGATTGGACACCCTATCTCCTGCGCAAAAACGTAAGGCTTTACAGCAATTTGGCCAGCGCAGACTTTTTGTGCGCAGCGTTGTTTTTGTGGAGCAAGCCCTTCGCGGCGGCTTGGTCAATCTTTTTAATCGCGAGGGTGACCAGCGCGGCGGTTTCGGGTGCGCCCGCTTCGTGGGCGGCGTGCGCTTTTTTGATGGCGGTTTTCAGCGCAGAATTACGCGAGCGGTTACGCGCGGCTTTGGTTGCGTTCACAACAACGCGCTTCTTGGCAGATTTAATGTTTGGCACTTGAGTGTCCTCCATGGGTTTTTGCAGATTTGTTGTCCTAAAAAGTGAGCGGACAGAATGCACATTTTGAAGACTGTACGCTATTATACCAGATTTTGCGGGCGCTGTCAAGTGTTTTTTGCGCCTCTCTATCGCAACAACCAATCCAGCACATTGATTTGCTTGATGCCGTTGTGCGAGGTGAGCGGCGTGTTGTCCATGGTGAGCAAATATTTCGGATTGTGGTCGCTGATCGCCTCAAGCGGTGCAAGCTCTCGCCGCAGGGTTTCGCCTGTCGCATCAATGACGGTGTAGGCAACCTGATAATATTCCTCACCCTCGTCACCAATCACGATAAAATCAACCTCTGTATTGCCGACCTTGCCAATGTACACCTCATACCCACGGCGCAAAAGTTCAAGAAACACCACATTTTCAAGGATATGCCCCATGTCGGCTTTCTTTGTGCCGAGCAGCGCGTAGCGCAAGCCGATATCAACGGCGTAATATTTGTCGCCTGTTTTTAGGTATTGCTTACCTTTTACGTCATACCGCCCGATTTGATAGAGAATAAAGCACTCAGTCAGCGCGGTCAGGTAGCTTTCGACGGTGTGGACGGCGATTTTTCGACCAGCGGAGGTCATGGTATCCGCAATGCTTTTGGTGGAGCAGAGATTGCCGACATTGTCGAACATAAACCGGGCGACGCTAGCCAGCATGGCGGTGTCGGGGAATTTTTTGCGCGCGACAATGTCTTTGAGCACAACCGTGTCGTAGATGCCCTGCAGATATAGCCGCCTATCTTTGGCGCGGGGGATTTCCCGCGCATACGGGAACGCGCTGTTTTGGATGTAATCCGAATACAGGCGTTCAAGATTCGTGTTTTCAGGAAAACTGGAAACATATTCCTTAAACGACAGCGGCAACATTTTTATCTCCACATACCGCCCCGAAAGCAGGGTTGCCAGTTCCCCACTGAGAAGATAAGCATTCGAGCCTGTGATGTAAACATCGCAGTTCTTCTTTACATACAAGCTGTCAACAGCTTTTTGAAAATCCGTCACACGCTGGACTTCATCCAAGAAGATATACATTTTCTTGTCCGGCACAAGACGCTCGGTGACAAAGCTGTACAACTGCTTGTAATTTTCTATCTCGTCATACTCGCCCTCTTCAAGGTTGACAGAGATAATTTGCTCGTCAGCTACGCCATCGGAGCGCAAAGTTTCCTGAAACAGCGCAAACAGCGTGGACTTTCCGCAGCGCCGTATGCCCGTCACGACCTTGATTAACTGCTTATCTCGAAAGCTGATAAGGGAATCAAGGTATTCTTGTCTTTGTATCATCCAGAGCGCCTCCCAATAGATTGCATACATTATACCAAAACTATCCGAAAAAGTCAAGTTTTTGCAACACCCATGCTAAAACTATGCTTAAAAACACACTTTTAGCAATATCCAGTATAACCGCGTTTAGTGCTGCCCATGCGCGTGCGTTCACAAAAAAGAACTTGACATTGTCTACTAAAATGCGCTATACTAAGCAGTGCAATGAAACAAAGGGGAGTCTTTTTTGAAACGCATACGCAAATTTTGTGCTAGCCTCCTGATCGGCGTGCTGATTGGGTTGGTTTTTGTGCCGGGCGTGCTGGCCGCGGGGTCGGTTTCCGTGGGGTTGTCGCCCAGCAAGGGCACTGTCCGCGCGGGGGACACGTTCACCATCAGCGTGACGCTGTCTGGCGTTGCCGCCGCCGGCGGCGTGATTACTGCCGACATGGCCGTGCGATATGATACAACACGCTTTAGTTTTGTTTCTGGCGCGGTGGGTGGCGGAAAGCCAGCCAGCGATTTTAGTTCAAGTGATGCGGGCGGAAAGGTCTCGTTGATATACTCGAACGGCAGTTCAGATAACTATTTCAAGAGCAATGCTACCTTAGCGGTGTTGACCTTTAAGGTCAAGGCGAATGCGCCGACAGGCACGGCTAATTTTTCATCAGAAATCGGGCAGAACGGTGCAGGGACGTTTGCCAACGGCAAATTAGAGTCCATCGGCTCTTCCTTCTCTGGCACATCCGTCAACGTGGCGGCGGCGGTTTCGGGGGACAACAACTTGCAGACCCTCAACCTTGCCAACGCAACGCTTTCGCCGAAATTTTCGGCTGGGACAACGAAATACACCGTGAAGGTGGAAAACAGCGTCAGCAAACTGCAGATTCTGGCACTGGCGGTGGACAAAGACGCCAAAGTCGCCATCAACAGCCCCACGCTGAAAGAGGGCGGGGTGACCAACGCGACAGTGGTTGTCACCGCTGCCAACGGCAGCCAGAAGACCTACACCCTCACCGTTACGCGCGAAGCGAAAGCGGACGAGCCCACCACCGAAAGCGACAAGAGCAAAGAGAACGCGCTGGCAGAGTTGAGCGTGGAGAACAGCACCCTGACCCCCCTGTTCAACGCCGAGACCCTCGCTTATGTGGCGCAGTTGCCGCTGGGCACGCAGAAGGCGGTCGTCACGGCCAAGCCCAAGGACGACAAGGCCGAAGTCAAAATCAGCGGCACAGAGGAGCTCAATCCCGGCGTGAATCTGGTCGTCATCACCGTTACGGCGGAAGACGGCACAGTGAAGGAATACAAAATCACGCTCAACGTGGGCGAGGTGTCCGTCACGGGCGTGCCGCCCGCGACCAGCCAGACCTTCACCATGCCCCCGACCGTTGTGGATCTTCCCAGCGAACTGCCGGAAACGCCCAGCGGCGGCATCTCTTGGTGGTGGCTGATCCTCGTGTTTATCGTGGGCATCGGCGCGGGCGTTTTGCTGGAGCACTACGTGCTGCCCACGCTCGACAAAAACAGACACTTCTGACGATGCGCATCTCGCGACTTTCCGTGATTTGCATCCACAAGGAGTAGTTATGTTACAGTTTGATGAACTTCGGCTCGCGCTGTTGGCGCACAAGCCCAAGCTGGCGCACCTCAAAGAGGCGCTGGCGCTGGACGCGGCGGGGGAGGAAATCCTTTCGTTGGAGGCGCAGAGCGCGGACGCACACTTTTGGGACGATATGCAAAACTCCAAGGCCGTCTTGCAGCGCGTCAGCCGCCTGAAGAGCAAGATTGCCGACTACGAGAGCCTCGCCTCTGCCTACGAAGACGCGCTGGTGATGATTGAGCTGGCGGACGAAGAGGAGGATTTGGGACTGTTGGAGGAGTGCCAGAGCACCAACGATGCCGTGGTCGCGCGGCTGGACGCTATGACGCTCTCCACGCTGCTCTCTGGCGAATACGATGCCGCCAACGCCATCCTCACCTTCCACGCGGGCGCGGGGGGCACGGAGGCGCAGGACTGGAACGCAATGCTCGTGCGCATGTACCAACAGTGGGGGCAAAAAAACGGCTTTTCCGTGAAGATGCTCGACTTTCTCGATGGCGAGGAGGCGGGCTTTAAGTCCTGCGTGCTGTCGCTGGAGGGCGAGAACGCGTATGGCTATTTGAAAGGCGAAAACGGCGTGCACCGCCTGGTGCGTTGCAGTCCGTTTGATAGCTCCGGGCGGCGGCACACCTCGTTTGCGTCGCTGGAGGTCATGCCGGTGATTGACGACACCATAGAGGTGGAGCTCAACCCCGACGACATCCAGATTGACTACTATCGCGCCAGCGGCGCGGGCGGGCAGAAGGTCAACAAAACCAGCTCTGCCGTGCGTTTGACGCACTTGCCCTCCGGGATTGTGGTCAACTGTCAGGTGGAGCGCAGCCAGCACCAAAACCGCGAAGTGTGCATGAAGATGCTCAAGTCCAAGCTCATCCAAATCAAGGAAAAAGAGCATCTGGAGAAGATTGACGACATCAAGGGCGTGAAGATGGAAATCGGCTGGGGCAGCCAGATTCGCTCGTATGTCTTCATGCCCTATCAGCTGGCCAAAGACCATCGCACGGGCTTTGAGAACGGCAACATTCAGGCCGTGATGGACGGCGAGCTCAACGGGTTCATCAACGCCTACCTCAAGCAACTGTCCATCAGTGGGGAGCAATAGACGCGCACCAAAATCTAGCCTCTAGGAAAGCGACCATGCAAATCATCGACATCACGCGTGAACTCTTTTCCGCGCCGGTTTATCCCGGCGATGTGGTGCCTGCGCTCTCATGGTCACGGCGCATGGCGGCGGGCGATGCCTATAACTACAGCCAATTCCTGTTGGGCGCACACGCGGGTTCGCACGCCGACGCGCCGCTGCACTTCCTCCCAAACGGCGCGGACGTGACGACCCTCCCGATGGACGTGCTCATTGGCGAGTGCCACGTGCTGGACGTGCCGCCGGGCGAGCTGACGGGCGCATATGTGGAGCAGTACCTGCCCGGGCGCACAGAGCGCGTACTGCTGAAAGGGAGGGGACAAACCACGCTGAGCGAATCGGCGGCAGAGGAGCTGGCCGCACGCGGCGTGAAACTGGTGGGCACAGACGCCATGAGCATTGCCCCCCAAGGCAACGAGCGACCGCCGCACTTTGCGCTGCTGCGCGAGGGCATTGTGATTCTGGAGAATCTGGATCTTTCCGCCGCGCCGCCGGGCAAGTACTTTTTGGTGGCCGCGCCCCTCAAGCTGGCGGGCGCAGAGGCCGCGCCCTTGCGGGCTTTTCTAATGAACAATTGACAATGTACAATGAACAATTTGCCGATTCATGTAGGGGCGCGCGCCCCTACACAGTACAAAACAAAGGAGCGTTTGACGGTGCATATCTTTCCCAAATCTTTTCATAAAAAGATGCTGGCGCGTGCGTCGGCGGGGAAGAACTTTGCCCACGTCAAGCGCGTGTTTGATGTATTGGCCGCGCTGGGCGGATTGCTGTTTTTGGGCTGGCTGATGGGCATCATTGCCCTGCTCATTCGGCTGGAGGACGGCGCACCAGTGCTCTTTCGGCAGGAGCGTTTGGGACGCTGGGAGAAGCCCTTCAGCGTGCTGAAGTTTCGCACCATGCGGCTGGACGCGCCGAATGTGGCCTCCAACGCGCTGAAGAATCCCGACCAATACCTGCTGAAAATCGGCAAGCTTTTGCGCAAAACCTCGCTGGACGAGCTGCCACAGCTGGTCAACATTCTGCGGGGCGACATGTCCATCATCGGGCCGCGCCCCCTGATTCCCCAAGAGCGCGAAATCCGCTTGTTGCGGCGGCAATACGGCGTCTACGCCGTGCGCCCGGGGGTGACGGGCTGGGCACAGGTCAACGGGCGCGACAAGCTGCCCATCAAGCACAAGGCCATGCTCGATAAGTTCTACATGGATCACTGGGGCGTGTATCTGGATCTGCGCATCCTCAAGCGCACGGTCGAATACGTCATCAAACACATTGGGATTACCCACTAACCAGCGCAAACTTGCGGTCAAACGCCAGTACATAACAAAAAGGAGCACACATGAAAGCACAGGAAGCCGTCCGCGACTTTCCCGCCGCCCTGCGGGAATGCGCCAACTTCGCCAAAAAGGGCATCGTGGACATCTGCAAGACCATCGGGCCGCGCCCCAACGGCAGCGAACAGGAGCGCAAAGCGCAAGAGCGCATGGCCGGGCAACTGAAAAAATACGCCGACAAGGTGGACATTGAGGACTTCAAAGTCTCGCCCTACGCGTTCATGGGCTGGATTCTGGTGGACGTGGTGCTCGTGAGCGTGGCCGCGCTGCTGTATCTGCTGCCGCTGTTCTGGGACGCGTCGCCCACGTGGCTACAATGGGTGTCGCTGGGGCTGGTGGCCTGCGCCATCTTCATCGTCATCATGGAGTTCCTCTTCTACAAGCCCTTCCTCGACCCCTTCTTCCGCAAGAAAAACAGCTGCAACGTGGTGGCCACCTACAACGCCGAAGAGACCGCCACCCAGCGCATCGTCTTCAGCGGGCACGCGGATTCGGCCATGGAGTGGCGCTTCACCTATTGGGGCGGTCCGCCTTTGCTGATTGGCTCAGTGGTCATCAGCTTTGTGGGCTTTTTCGTCACGCTCATCGCCAGCGCACTGTTCGCCTTTGGGGTGTTTAACCCCGCCGCCGGCTTTGGCGCGGTGCTCAAGTGGGTGCTCATCGGCTGGATTCCCCTGTACCTGTTCTGCACGCTGTTTTGCGACTGGAAAAAGTTTGTGCAGGGCGCGAACGACAACCTGACGGGCTGCTACGGCGCAATCGCGGTGCTCAAGTTCCTTAAGGACAACAACATCCGCTTCAAGAACACTGAGGTGCTGGCCGTGACCACGGGCGGCGAAGAGTCCGGCCTGCGCGGCGCGAAGGCCTACTGCAAAGCCCACGCGGCGGACGACAAGAAGATCGACACCGTCTTTGTGGGGCTGGAGACCTTCCGCGATTACGAGCACATGGCCATCTACGAGCGCGACATGACCGGCACGGTGAAGAACAGCGACATCGCCTGCGCCCTCGTTAAGCGCGGTAGCCAGTGGGCAGGGCTGGATCTGAAATACGAGAGCGTCTTTTTCGGCTCGTCCGATGCCGCGGCCATCAGCCAAGCGGGCATCCACGCCACCACGCTCGCGTCCATGGATCCCGCACCCGCGCGTTACTACCACACGCGCCTAGACACCTGGGACAATCTGGACTTCCGCACGTTGGAAAAGGGCATTGAGGTCGCCATCCAGACGGCGTTTGTGTTTGACCAGTACGGACTGAAACAGCCGGATTAGATTCGTAGGGGCGGCAATCTGCCGCCCGCCTGCCTGTAGGGGCGACCGTCCCCGGTCGCCCGCGGTTCTCTATAGTTTTCCGTACCGCGGGACGCCGAGGGCGGCGTCCCCTACGGATTATGCGCGTCCTAGAGCGCGATAGCGAAACAAAAAACAATCCCTAAGGGAGCACAAACGCATGACGCAAATGACACAGGAAATTCTGGAAACGCCCGGCGCAATCGCGCAGTGTTTGGCCGCCAACGGCGACAAGCTGGCGGCGTTGGTGGCCGAGATCCAGGCGCGGGACATCCAGCAAGTCATCCTCGCGGCGCGGGGCACAAGCGACCACGCGGCCACCTATGGCAAGTACGCGCTGGAACTGCTGACGGGTGTGCCCGTGAGTCTCGCGGCCTCAAGCATCTACACCATCTATGGCAAGGGTCTGCGGCTGCAAAAAAACGCGCTGGTCATCGGCATCAGCCAGTCCGGCGCGGCGGCGGATGTGCTGGCGGTGTTGGCGGGCGCGAAAGCGGCCGGGGCACTGACCGTGGGCATCACCAACAACGAGCAGTCGGGCATTGCCCAGAGCGTGGATGTGCACCTCTCGTGCGCGGCAGGGCCAGAGCTGAGCGTGGCGGCCACCAAGACCTTCACCACGGAGATCTTCCTGCTGGCCAAGCTGGCGGCGCTGTGGGCGCAGAACGCGGCACTGAACGCCGAACTGGACGCCCTGCCGCAAACGCTACAGAGCGTGCTGGCGCAAGCGGACGCGGTGGAGAGCATCGTAACGCGCTATCGCTTCATCGATAGCTGCTTTGTGCTGGCGCGGGGGGTCAACTACGCCATTGCGCAAGAGGCCGCGCTGAAGATTCAGGAGACCACCTACGTGCGTGCGCTGGCCTTTGCGGCCTCGGACTTTTTGCACGGGCCTATCGCCATGCTCCATCGCGACATCCCCGCGCTCATCTTTGCGCCCACGGGCGCGGCTTTGCCGGATATCCAAGCCATCCTCACGCGGCTTGCGGGGGAAAACGTGGAGACGCTGGTCGTCACGGACGACAGCGAAACGGCGCGACTGGGCAGCTTTGCCCTGCGCGTCCCCTCTGCCCAAAACGAGCTGGTCTCGCCCTTTTACGGCGTACTCATCGCGCAGATGTTCGCCTGCTCCCTCTCGCTCCTGAAGGGATTAACGCCCGACACGCCGCGCGGGCTCAACAAAGTGACGATTACAAAATAGGAGGCCGCGCATGAAAGTCCTTTTGGTCAATCCCGTGCCGGATTTTGGCTTTAACTGGAACTTTGACATGCCGTTTTCCTGCCTTGCGCTCGGGAGCTTTCTGCAGACGCGCGGACACGAAGTGCGCATATGGGACAGGCGCGTGGAGCGCGTCCACATTCAAAAGTACATCGCACGCTCTGCGCCCGACGCGGTGTGCCTCTCCGTGATTGCCTCCACCTATATTCGCGACGCCATGGACGTGGCGGCCGTCGCCAAAGACGCGGGGATTCCCGTCATTTGGGGCGGACATTACGCCACCATTGTGCCGGAAGAAATCTTGCGCTCGGGGCTCGCGGACTGGGTGGGTCTGCGCGAGGGCGAATACACGCTGCTGGAACTGCTGGCGGTCGTGGCGGGCACGCAAAACATCGCCGACGTGCTGGGCGCGGCTTATCTGGACGCAGACGGGCGCTTTGTGGTCAATCCAGAGCGTCCCTTCGCCAATCTAGCGGATTTTCCGCCGCTGGACTACGCGCTGTTGCCGGACATCCGCCTGTACCAAACGGCCATGGCACCCGCGCGACACCTGTCGTCCATCATCACCTCCAAGGGTTGCCCCTACCAGTGCACGTTTTGTTTCAACTACTATTACCACCACTGCCAGCTGCGCCTGCGCCCGCTGGAGCTGGTTTTTGCAGAGATCGACACGCTGGCGCGGGACTATGGCGCGGACGGGCTGATGATTTTAGATGAGCTCTTCGGTGTCAACAAGGAGCGTTTGCGGGCGTTTTGCGCCTTCATGCGCGAAAAGCACCCAGCGATGAGCTGGTTCTGCTGCAACGCGGTGGGCAATTTTACGGCGGACGAACTGAAAATGATGTACGCCGCCGGCTGCAAAACCATCTCCTATGGCATCGAGAGCGGCTCGCGGGAACTGCTGGCACGCATCAAAAAGAACTATGACCCCGCGATTCTGGCTGCCTTCATCCAACAGACCAAAGACGCGGGGCTGACCACTTCTGGCTCGTTCATCATCGGCTTCCCCAAAGAGACTGTGGCGCAACTGCGCGAGACGGTACACATGGTCTTTCGCCTTGCGCTGGATTTGGTGGTGCTCAACTACTTTTCGGTTGTGCCCGGCTCGGAGCTGTTCAATGAGCTGGTGGACGAGGGGAAAATCACGCCGGCAAAGACGCTGCAAGAGGTCATTGCCTACGGCGAGCGAAACGACATGGAGCACAATTATTCTGAAATACCCACCATCGATCTGAAAGTTGTGCGCTGTTTTTTCCGCTGGAACGCGCTCAAGGCCACCACGCGGGAGGGCGAAAAAGGCTCGTCGCTCATCATGCTGAAAATGGCGCTGTCGCAGGTGCTGCTGATGGTCTTCCGCACGGGGGTACGCAACGCGCTGGTGAACCTCTACGGCGCGGCGAAGGAGTTCCTCGTCACGTTTTGGTACGCGCACGCCCACCCCAAAATCCGCAAGAAGTATGACCTGTATCGCAGGAATTTTGGGCGGAGATTCTAGAGGCTAGAGATCCGATTTCTCACAGCGTAGGGGACGCCGCCCTCGGCATCCCGCAGTATATCGCGGCCGTTTTTCGAATCAACGGGTGCACCGGGGTGTGCGCCCCTACAGGGGGCATCTACCCTGCCACACGGGCGGCAGGTTGCCGCCCCTACGGGGTTTGTATACGGAAAACAGCACTATATGACATTATTTTCCACGCAACGGCATTGAACAATTGTCCATTGTTCTTTGTTCATTGTACAATGGTCACCTACAGTATGCTGGTGAGGAACTGGCGCGTGCGCTCGTTTTGCGGGTTGGTGAACAGAGCCTCGGGCGGACCTTGCTCGGCAATCATGCCGTCGGCCATGAAGAGCACGCGGTCGGCGGCCTCTCGCGCAAAGCCCATCTCGTGCGTGACCACGAGCATGGTCATCCCTTCTTCCGCTAGCTGTTTCATCACGGACAACACGTCGCCCACCAGTTCTGGGTCGAGCGCACTGGTCGGCTCGTCAAAGAGCATCGTCTTGGGTTCCATGGCCAGTGCCCGGGCAATGGCCACGCGCTGTTGCTGACCGCCGGAGAGCTTGGCCGGGTACTCGTTCGCTTTTTCGCGCAGACCCACTTTGTCTAGGAGCGCGTAGCCGATTTCCTCCGCCTGCGCTTTGGTCATTTTCTTGACGCGCATAGGCGCGAGTGTTACGTTCTCCAGCACGGTTTTGTGCCCAAAGAGATTGAACTGCTGGAACACCATGCCCATTTCCAGCAGCAAACGCTGGTAGGTCTCTTTGTCCGCACGGCGCACGGTGGTGTGTTTGTCCCGGTGCAGGAGCAGCTGCTCTTCCACAAAGATTTTGCCGCTGTCGATTTTTTCCAGCTGGTTGAGTGAGCGCAAAAACGTGCTCTTTCCGCCGCCGCTGGGGCCGATGATGCAGATCACCTCGCCCTGCTCCACGCTGACGGAAATGTCCCGCAGAACGTGCAGGCCACCAAAGCTTTTGTTGATTTTTTCCGTGCGGATCATGGTCATAGTTTTCGCCCCCTTAATCGTATTTGCTCAGTTTTTTCTCTAGCCCATTGAAGAGAATGGTGAGCGCGGCGGACATGATGAGATAAATGACCATGGCGGGCAGATACACCAGCGTGCTCACCTGGTTGGTGGCAATCATGCTCGTCTGGAAGGTCAGATCCATGAGGGAAATGGTGGACACCAGCGACGTGTCTTTGAGCACCATGACAAATTCGTTGCACACGGGCGGAATCATGCGGCGATAGCTTTGCGGCAGGACGATCAGCGCCATGCCTTGGTGGTAGGACAGCCCCAGCGACTTAGCCGCCTCCATTTGCCCTTTGGGGATGGACTGGATGGCCGCACGGATGATCTCCGCCAAATACGCCGCAATGTTCAGCGAGAAGGCGAGATACGCCGCGAAAAAGCGGTTTTCCATGGAGAGCGGGCCTTCGATGAAGAATGTTCCCAGCCACGCCCAGCTACCACCAGTCTGTAGCGCGACGGTGTTGTTCACTAGCTCCATGAGCATACGCGGGAAGGCGTAGTAAACGAAGAACAGTTGCATCATCAGCGGCGTGCCACGGAAGAAGAACACATATGCGCTGGTGACACTCTTGACCACGCGATTGCGGCTGATTTTGCCCAGCGCCAAAAACACGCCCAGCACCAGCGCCGTCGTCACGGAGGCGATGGTCAGCTCCAGCGTAACCACCGTGGAGGAGAGCAGGGCGGGCGTCCAGACCCAGATTTTCTCTAGCCCTTCATAAATTGTCGCCCATAACTGTAGATACCATACCATTGGTTGCATCCCGCTTATGTGGATTTTTGTTGCAAAAAGGAACACAAAAGACGCGCGTTGGCGTCCTCGCAACTTTGATAGCGTTAATTCTACCATTTTCGCGGGCATTTGTCAAATCTAGAGGCTAGATTTCTGCGCCTGAAGGTCTGTCTTCTCTCCTCTGACCTCTGCACAGCGGACGCGCGATGCGCGCCCCTACGGGTGACTGCGCCACGATAAATAACCGTGAGGTTACGCTTAAGCTTAACCTTGAGCTTAAGCTCAAGGTTGACGCGTTTTGTCACAGAGGCACACTCCTAACGGCCGAAAAACGTGATAAACACTGCATTCATGTAGGATATCTTGCCTATGGCGCTACATACGGCGTAACATAGGTCGTAACATACTATGTTACGCGTTGTTAACATCAAGGAAGCCCACCGTCGGCGTTTCGCGCGTCCCCTCCCGCCTGTATCCTCATCCCTCAAGCCTTGATGCTCCTACAGAAATCAGCGGACAAATCTCCCCTCAAATTCTGCCTTCTGCCCTCTGACCTCTGTCTTCTGCAAAAAAACACTTGCATATTACGCGCAAATGCTGTAGAATAGTGGTAGACCGATTTGTTTTCCACGCAGAGAACGACTTTTGATACAGGAAAGGACGCCCGCCATGAGCCAAGAATCCCTGCGCACCAAGCTCGGTGCTCCCGTCAGCCTCAAGTCCGCCGTCTATCGCGCCACCGCCGTAATGTTCGTCTTCCAGCTCTTCGGGGCGCTGGGCGCGGGCTTCATCTTTGTGGTCAGCAACATTCTCCAGATCCACATCGAGCCCTCGCAGTTCTGGTACGTCTTTTGGCACTTGTGCTTTTGGGCGACGGACTTCGCCTTTGTGTGCTTCACCCTCATCCTTGCCTACCACATTGCGGGCATCCCGGCCATCGCCCCGGCGTTGACGCTCAGCCTGTACTATTCCCACTTCGCGGGTCTCTATGACGGCGCGGACATGACCGTGCCGCTCTACACCACCTTCTTTGCGCCCCCCGTGGGCGGCGCGGGCGGTCTGAACATTGGGTACATGGGCTTCCTCTTCATCGCCTTGGGCGTGGGCTACGGCATCCGTGGGCTCTATACGCTCTGGGACTACCTGAAAAAAGTGGTCGCGCCGTGGGCACAGGAAAAGCTCATCGCCAAACTGACCGCCAGTGGGCTGGCACAGAAAATCAAGCCGATCCAGACCCTGCAAGCCAAAGATCTGCTCGACGGCATCGACCTGATTGTGCTCATCCTCATCCTGCCCATTGTCACCGCGTTGGCGACCTATTTTGCCGTCCAGTACATCATCGCCGTGCCCTTCAACGCCTTGGGCGCAACGCTCCAGCCCGTACTGACGGACTTGTTTGCGGCGGGGAAAAACGGGCTGGGGGGACTGCTTATGGGGCTCATGGTGGGCTTTGACACCATTGGGCCGCTGAGCATGGCCGGCTTCCGCGCGGCGGGGGAGGCGGCGGCCGGCGGCAACGCCATACCCATCACCGCCTTTGCGCTGAGCTTTGCCGCCACGGGCTGGGTGTGTATGGCCGTGTTTATCCTCAATAAACTGACAAAATGGGGCGGCAAGCTGGACACCGACGACATGAATATCACCGTCTCGGGGCCCATCAACGCGCTGTTTGACAACATGAAGCTCACCGTGGCCTTCGGGATGCCCATGGCGTTCCGCTCGCCCTTCACGCTCATCCCCGGCACGATTGTCGCCTGCGGCTTGACGGCGTTTCTGGCCTGCCAAATGGGTATCCGCAACACGCTGTACCTGACAGAGCCCATGGTGGAGAAGTTCCTGGCGGGGGACTACTACACCTCCTTTGCCCAGCCGCACCTGAAGCTAGCGGAGAACAACCAACCGCTGGCCACGCTGGGGGTCATCGCGCTGGGCGTCATCGTGGGCGGCGCGGTCGCGCTGGCCATTCGCCAGTGCATCGCCGTGCGCCAAGAGCGCAACCATACCACCGAAGAAACCAGCGGCGACATCGTGCTGGAAATGCGCTATTTATCAGAGAACAGAGGGCAGAATTCAGAAGACAGAGGACAGAACGAGGGATGAGGAATCAGGCGTGAGGATTGCGGCCTGTAGGGGCGGATATCATCCGCCCGCTGATTCCCACCCAACCTGTATTGTATTTCGCACAACGGGCGGCAGATTGCCGCCCCTACAGGACGGTTGCCTTGCGGAGGCAAGGGCAGGGACAAGCCCTGCCCCTACAACCAAAAAACAGACGCATTCAGGATTCTAGGTCAGAGGGCGGAAGGCAGATTGTCTGTCTTCTGCCCTCTGTCATCTAATTTCTGAACGACAACCGGGAACGTAAAGAACAGCGGCAGGAAATAGCGCGGCAACATGATGGGGCCCAGAAAGATGGTGCAGCCCAACAGGAAGACGAACAGCAGGGGCAACCAGTCTTTGCGGCGATTTTTCTTGTCCTGCAACCGATAGACCAGCACGAAAAGCAAGAACCACAGCAGTGCGCCGGGCGAGAACAGCAGTCCCACGAACGGCAGGCGGTTGGGGATATCTGTTTTTGCGATGGCGCGGTAAAAATTCCGCACGCCGGGCAGGCGACCATCTTGGGCAACGCTCGCCGGGTACTCTGTGTTGAACTCAAAGTAGCTCGTGCCGTCATAGGGATACAGCCCCTCCCACGAGGGCGGCGCGTTGTAGCCGTTCATCACCGCGTTGGGAAACCAACCCTGCACCGTGTTCAGCAAAAAGCTGTCCACGTAGTCCTTGGGGTGCGCCAGACCGATTTCTGCCCACAGCGCAAGGAAGCCGCCCATATCCTCGCCCACCGCGTCGCTCCAAAAGCCGTTTTTGACCAAATCCGCCCAAGTTGGATTATAGAGCACCAGCGTTTCGGGGGCGATGTACCGCGCAACGCGCACGCGCTGCTCCTCGCTGAGCGTGTCGGGTTGCACATATACCCGCGCGATCTGCTGCATGGGCACGCAGAACTTTTCGCGGATGGTCGCTGGCGGAAAGCCCAGCACTGGGTACAGCACACTCGTCACCAAAAGCATGAGCGTCAGCATCGCGCCAAACACCGCGCCCGCCTGTTTGCGCATTCCCTTTGCGCTGAGCAAAAACAGTAGCGCAAACGGCAGAAACGCATAGAGCGCGTTGTTGCGCAGCAGCAGCGTCAGCGTGCCGAACACACCCACGCCCACCCAAAGGCGCACGCGGCTGGGTGTTTTGAGGGCATCCACTAGAAAGACAACGAAGAGCAAGACCGCCGCGGAAAATAAGGTGTCTTTGGTGCTGGAGAGCGCGAAAAACGCGATGGTGGGGAAACAGGCGAAGTACGCCAGCGCAAGCCCACGCCCCACGGGGCGCGCTCCCCACGCCGCAAGCCGCCCGAGCAAAAACGCGAACACCGCCGCGAGCGCGAACATTTGCACGGTTAAGTACACAGACACGGCGGCGTTGTAGTCGCCCAAAAGGGTGTGCAGTCCCTCGATGCTGCCGCCCAGCAGGAGCGTGTGGATGGGCGGGTGGTGCTGGGTGATGGCGTGGTTTGTGTATTCCAACCACTGCGCGTAGGCATCGTAGCAGTAAAAACCCGGCGCGGCACTGATGAACAGGGGCATCCAGCCCACCAGCATCACGCCCATGCGTAGCAAAAACTTGTGCGCGGGCTTCAGCGCGTCAAACTGCGCGAGCACTTTGCCCGCTGGTCTGTTTGCGGGCTCGCGCCGATGTGCAAGCGCGTAGAACGCCCCGCCGCACAAAAACGCACACAGCGGCGTCAGGAGCAAAATCAGCAAGCACAGCGACAGCCAATTGGGCGTGCCGCTTTCTGGGTTCAGCGACCCGCCAACACCCAGCACGCACGCATAAACAAAGCCCAAAAGCCAAGGCGCAGGGCGTTTGAGGGTGGGGAGGATGCGTCGTAGCATTTTTGATCCTTGATGTTGGATTTTGATTTGTAGGGGCGGCAAGAAGCCGCCCGTGTGACCGTTTGTAGGGGACGCCGCCCTCGGCGTCCCGCTGTTCCCCACGATTTTTCAGGGTAACGGGTCACCTGTAGGGGCGTTGAGAGGAATGAGGCCTGTAGGGGCGACCCTTGTGGTCGCCCTGCAGGTATGGTCACCCGCAGGTGCGATGCTAGAAGACAGAGGCAGAGATTAGACCTTTTGGGCGCAATTTTGACCGATGTCAGCTCAGAGGGCGACCACAAGGGTCGCCCCTACAAATTCCGAATCTAGAACAGCAAATACGGCCGCAGTTTGTCCAGCGTGGCTTTGCCGATGCCCTTCACACCCAGCAGGTCTTCTGGCGAGAGGAACGCGCCGTGCGCCGCGCGGTAATCCGCGATGGCCTGCGCCTTTGTTGGCCCAATGCCCGGCAGTGCCTGCAGCTCCACAACGCTGGCGGTGTTGACGTTCACTTTGCCGGTGGGCTTTTGTGTGTTCGTTCCGTGTGACGCCGGGACGGTGGGTGTCACGGTCTGCGCGATGGGCACAGTTGGCGGGGCGGGCGGGATGGTCTGGACGGCCGTTTGCGGCGGGATGGTCGCGATGCCTGTCGCTTTGGTGGACGCGCGGGTCGGCGGCCGGGTGGGCGTGGCGACCTGTAGCGCGTCGTCAATCACGCTGTCGCCAGATTTCGCGGGCGTTGTGTCCGTCGGCGCGATGGCCTCCTCCTGCACGGTCACAGGCGCAGTGGTCTGCGCGGGAAACACCAGCGCGGTGGACTGCCCAAAGGCGTCCGCGCCCCAGATGAGCGCGAACACCAACAGCGCCGCCCCCGTTAGGAGCAACTCTGGCTTGCGGTGGCGCAGAAAACTAGAAATTCGCGCCGTTCCAGCCCCAAACTTTGGCTTCTTCATACTGCACATACACCTTGTCCGGCGGGGTGCCCAAGTGTTTTCCGTAGATTTCGCACAGACGCGCGGTCATCTTTTCATAGGCGGACGGACCTGCCGCGCCCAACAGGGCCACGCGGGCATAGACCTGTGCGGACGGCTCGCCCTTGAAGAACATGTCCACATCGCCGCGGAAGGACAGCTGTAGCCAGCTCTCCGTCTTCCCCAGCAGGGTGATGGCCTCGCCCAACTCGCGCTTGAGGGCGATGGTGGTGTCGCGGCTGATGGGTTGATTGGAAACCGTTTCAATGTATGGCATGGCGAACCTCCCAATACTTTGTGGGTCTATTTTAGCACATTGGGTTTCATAATGCAATAGAGAAGACAGAAATCAGAGGACAGAGGGCAGAATTGCGCCGAAATGATCCATGTAGGGGCGTGCGCCCGCTGCTGGGAGGCATGAGGCCTGTAGGGGCGGCAATCTGCCGCCCGGTTGCATTTGCGAAAATCAACGGGCGGATGATATCCGCCCCTACAGATCAGATCAGAATTTCGCCCGTAACCGCGCCAGCAAAGAACGCAGTTTGGTTTCAATCCGCGCCACCCAACGCGCGAATGGCGGCAGGCGGTACACGGGCGCGGCGGGTTTGGCAGCGGGTGTTGCCGCAGTCGCTGGGGCGGATGCCGCCGCAGGTTTGGGCGCGGGGGGCTTGGGTAGTGCCTTTGCGTAGCGCAGCGCCTGACTGAACGACATGGTGGTGATGGCAAAGTAGAAGCGGTCGCGCTCGGGCGGCGCGGGGGGCTGGGCTTTGATGAACAAACGGCCGTTGCCGCCCACCCAGGCCAGCGGCACTTCGCGCAATAGCTGTGTTTGCGGGCGCACGGATTCCAACAGCTGCTTGCCCTTGTCGCTGTTCACCAGCACCACGGAAATGCCCTTCTTTTTCGCTTCGGGCAGATCCAAATCGTGCCGACTGATGCCCCAGAAGTCGCCAATGGTCAGGTCTCCCTGACGGGGTGGCTTAGTGAACGAGCATTTTTCGCAGTGTTGCGGCAACATGATTTTGGGATGATAGGCCTGTTGATAGGCATCGAGCGCCTTACCGCGCACCTGTGCGCCCCCGTCTTTTGTGGTGACGGTGACAAACTGGCTGTCGTAGACCACCGCACCGTCGGGATTGCGCTTCGTGCGGAACTCATAGGCCGTCAGGTTGTCCGCGCCAAAGGATTCATCCACGTACTTTTTGAAAAATTGGGCGGAAGGCTGAAAGCCGCAGAGCATGTCGACAAGGTACAGGTTTTCGTAGTCCTTGCCCAGAAATTTGCGCAAGCCCGCAATCTGGCAGGGCACGCCGCTGAAGAGCACGGGCACGCCGGCGTCCAGCTTCGCTTTGACTTGGCGATGGATGTCGCCCATATAGCTTTGCAGATATTTGGACTTTTGCAGTAGCGGCAAATCTGCGGCTTTTTCGATGAGGATGTGCGCGGCGGAAAAATCGTCCCGCCAAGCACAGCCCACCACAGCACCGCCCTGTTCGAGCACTTTGTTCGCCAGCAGGGGGAATGCACCGCCAGAGGTGCTGCGGTAATGCACGTCCGCATCCTTCGCAATCAGCTCATAGCATAGCGGTTTGGGTTTTGTGCGCTCGTCCGGCGGACGCATGACGGGGCAGGTGCGCTGGCACAGGCCGCATTTTGTGCACTTTTCGTTAAACACGGGGCGGTAGTAGCCCAGCTCGTCCGGTTCAAGCGTCAGTGCGCCGTGGGGGCAGACGTTGGTGCACGCGCCGCAGCCGGTGCACAGTGCTTTGGGGCACAGGGTGATTGCCTGCCGCCCAGACCTTTTGGGCGCGTCAATGGCCGCTTTCAGCCACGCGCGGCAACGCGCACGGTCGGTGCGGATGGTTTCGTTGGCGGCGGTGTAGTCAATGGGGTCTAGGTTGACTTTCTCAAAGGGCACGCCGTCAATGCGCCGCCCAGCCAGTCCCAGCCAATTGGTCAGGTACACAAAGCGGTCTGCGCCGCGTTTGGTGTTGAAGAAGACGGAAAAGTTCTTGTTAAAGATGGTGGAAAAGCAAGTGCCGTGGAAGGAATCGGTCACCACATATTGCGCGTTCTTCATGTGATAGAGAAAGTTTTCCGGCGCAATCTGATCGATCACCGTGCAGTCGCCAAACACCTCGTGGCACTTTGGTTGCAGGTTGGGGGCGGCGTCGGTGGTGACGATGATTTTCTCCAGCCCCAGCTTTGCGGCAATTTCTTTGATCCGCGCGTGCTTTTCTTCCGTTGGGTCAAGGATGAACGCGAACAGATACTTGCCGCGCTCTTTGTTCGGCGCTTTCTGTGCCAAGGCGGCGTATTCTTTCGTCTCCAGCAAAAACACAGGGTCAATCACCTGTGCTGCCTCCACCCCAAAATGCTCCCGCACCACCTGCACGCCAAAGTCTTCCCGCACAGAAACGGCGTCAAAGGCCTGTAGCTCCGAGCGGTAACGCTGAAAGAATGCCGCTTTTTTTTCTGTGATGGTCTTCTGCCCAAAGGAGGTAGCGTAAGCGATGCGCTTTTTGTCCGCATCCACAAAATCCAAAAAGCAATCACCATTGACGCGCCCGATGGAGGGATTCCACAGCTGGTCAGAGCCGCAGATAAAGTTGTCGCACTGCGTGTTGTATTGATACAGCTCCGTGTAGTGGCACTGGGGCGTTGTGTCATAGTGCGCCTTGGCAAAGCGCATGGGGGCAATATCCTCCGGCCACTGCACGCGCCACGCGTTGTAGCCCAGTGCCTCGTGGAGCATCAAAACGGAATAGCCCATGCTGGTGAGCGCTTGGTGCAAGCCATAATAGGTGAGCATTGAGCCATAGTTTTGCCCATACCACCAACCCACAACGCCCACATCATAATGCTTAGCCATTCAGTGCCCCCGCTTGTTGTAGATAATCCAGCCAAAAGGCCTCGGTCACAAACTTCTCCCGCGCCGCGCGGTAGGCGGCCACCAGCGCCGCATTCTCCTGCGCGTGGCGTTTGAACAGTGCCCGACTGCGCTGGATGATGGCCAGCCCCCGCTTTTGATCCAGTGTGCGCAGAATGGCCGTTTGGGCATAGGGGTTGATGGCCAGCAGGTGACGATGGAAGAAGTTCTTTTGCGGGTCGTTGAACCAGTCGAAGGCGATATCGGGTGCGCCTTTTTTTAGCAGGAATTTGGGCGCTAGATGCCCGTTGATGGTCAGGCGATAGAGCTGGCGATGCAGCCAGCGGCGTGCCTTTTTGGGCGCGTAGAGTGCTTTGGACTTCACGGGCGGGTGCGAGAACCGCGCCAGATTGACCAGCTGTTCGTTCTTGGCGGAGTGCGCCTTCAGCAGCCGCTCGCCCGTGGGCGTGGCAATGAAGTCCGGGCCGCTCAGGTAGTCCTCCAGCGAATCGAGCAGTTGATCCGCCGCGTCATAGCTGAAGCGGCAGAGCTCCACCCACAGCAGGCGCTTGATGCGGGCGGTGAAGTCCACGCCGGGCAAGATGTCGCTCATGGCCTGAATCATCATGCTGTTGCGGTGCACTTGGTAGAGCTCCATGGCGGCGCTGAACTTAAAGGTAAAGCCCGCGTGCCAAATGCAGATGCCGCCCAGCGTGATGAACTGCGCGTTGTTGCGCAGGCTGTATTCCACATCGTCCCCGCGCACAAACAGCGGCAGGGGCAGGTTATCCAGCCGGGCGATGGTGGTGGGGATGCAGCAGTACCACCAACCGGCGTAGCGATCGGGGCGGTCGGCGGAGTAGTCCGCCTCGTTGAGCACCACGTTGTCGAAGTAGTGCAGCTCCAGCCGGGGCTTTTCGGGTCCATAGCCCTGCGTGGCGCGGCTGACGTAACCCACATCCTCGTGCTGCATGTGCATTTCTTCCAGCGAGAGCATCGCGCCGCTGATGAAGTGGTCCTTGTATTCGTCCTTGACCAGACGCAGGAGCGCATAGGTACGGAAAATGCTCTCGGGTTGCACCACCACGTCGTCGTCCATCAGGAGGATGTGCGTGGGGTGGCGGTCGGAGTGCAGGGACTCAATCATGCCGCGCGTGTAGCCGCCCGAACCGCCCACGTTGGGGTTGGGGAAGACGTGCGTGTGCGCGTTGTTGAACGCCTCTGGGTCGAGCGTGCGCCCGTTGTCGATCACGTTGACGTACAGGTGCGCGGCGAGCTCCTCCCCGCCATTGAACAGGGCGGACTCAAAGAGCGCGAGGTTGTCGGTGATGAACGCTTCTTTCTGAAACGTGGTGGTGACGATGTCCAGCTCCACGGGGTTGAGCTCGTCCTCGTCAATTTCGGCAGTGTAGTAGCCGCCATAGAGCTCCGCGTCGTCAAACGACTCAATCATAAAGCTCACCACGGTGGCGCGGTTGGCCGCAATGGGCAGGACGATTTCGCCCGGCTCTGTGCGCACAAAGGTGTGGTCGGTGAAAAATTCCTTGCGGACAAGTCCGTTTTCCGCGTAGCTACCCTGCAGCTGAACGGTCACGCGCCCGCGCAGATTCAGGTGCAGCGCAAAGGAATGCGCTTTGGTGTATTTTTTCCACTTCGCGATGGAGAGCGCGTTGAAGTACGACGAAAAATCCGCCGGCTGTCCCCGCCAAAGCTTGTGCGCCCCCGTGAGGACGTCATAGCCCAAGTGGTTCTCTCTGTTGAACATCCACCAATGTTCCTGACAAAGGCTTCCGCGCGCAAATAGTAGATTCTGAATCTTGTATTCCACTGGTTGTGCCTCCCCAAACCATGCAACGCACTTGATTGCACGCTTTTTATCTTGTTCTGTTCACTGGCAAATTATACAAGAATTTGGCGGAAAAGTCAAGCTGGATTCTAGATTTTAGAGACTAGAGGCTAGATTTCTGAAATAAGACGTTTTGTCGTCCTTTGAAGAAGAGCAGAAAGGTTTTGGCGCAGAATCTAACATCTAGTCTCTAATATCTAGCGTCTAGAATCCGTCTTGCCGTAGGCAACCGTGCGCCCGGCGCCGATTTTCACTAAATAGCCGGCCTTGACCAGCGCGGTCAATGCGCGCTCCACCGTTACCTGGCTGATGTCGGGGCAAGTCTCCATGATTTCTTTCTTCGTGATCTTGCCCAGCTTGCGGTCAATCACCGTCTTGATACGGTCGGGCTTTGAAAGCCCCTTTTGACCGAGAACTTCCACCCGCCCCGCAAACTCGTCATAGGCCTTTTGCAGGATGCCCAGAGAATAGCGAATAAACGGCAGATAGTTGCTTTCGTTGTCGTGCCATTGCGCGGAACTGTCCTGCAAAGCCTCGTAGTAGGTGTCCTTGCTTTGTTCAATCAGCTTTTCTAAGCTGATGTATTTGCCGACGATATACCCGGCGCGGTAGAGTAGCAGCAAGGTCAGCAGGCGGCTCATGCGCCCGTTGCCGTCATTGAACGGATGGATGCAGAGAAAATCCAATACGAACATCGGTATCAGCAACAGTGGGTCATGCTCGTCTTTTTTCAACGCTTGGCTGAACAGCTCGCAGAGCATGTCCATCGCGTTGGCGGTCAGGTACGCCGGAACAGGCTGAAAGCGCACCGACTGCTTGCCCCCAGCATCCGTTTCGGCAATGAAGTTGTCGGCATTTTTGTAATTGCCGCCGATGGCGCTTTTGGAGAATGCGTAAAGCTGCTGGTGCAGTTGTAAGATGACATTCGGGCGCGGATGGATGTAGTCATAGCTCTCGTGAATCGTGGCAAGCACATCGCGATAGCCCGCGATCTCCTGCTCCGCGCGGTTGCGTGGTGCAGATTTGTCCCGCACCAATGCCTCCAAACGCTTGTCGGTGGTGTGAATCCCCTCAATGGCGTTGGACGCGCCTGTACTTTGGATTTTCGCAATCGCAACCAGCGTAGTCAGCGCGTCGGCGTGGGCTTCTATGAACAGCGCCTGTTTGCCCTTGTGTTCGTGGATACTGGTCAGCATCGCCACGACATCGGGCGTAAGCAGAGCCTTTGGCCGCTCACTGAAGTCAAAAGTTTTCATCCGCAATCTCCGTCAAACAATCTTTATCTCCTTCATTATACCACGGAATGATGGAGATTGCAAGTGGGTGATGGATTGGGGTGTGGAAATCCATTTTGTGTAGGGGCGGCAATCTGCCGCCCGCTGCGTTTGTGGGAATCAGTGGGCGCACGGGATGTATGCGCCTACGAGGAATGAGGATGCAGGATGCAGGTGTGAGGACGTGCAGACCTCATGCCTCATAGCCCCAACACCTATTCACTATTACCTATTAACACGCGAGTGCCCCGCGGCAAACATCCAGCGTGGAGAGCCCCACGTGCACGGGGGAGAGGCGGTCACAGAGCAAGTCGGCGGCGTCGGCGCAGGGCTTTGGGGGCGGTGCGTCCTGCGCGGGGGCGAGCGGCAGCGAGAGCGTGACTAGGCTCTGCCCGTCACGCGCGGACAGCAAGAGCCGTCCGCCATGGCGTTCGGCGACCATGCGTGCCGCGCAGAGCCCTTGGCTGGGCGTGGCCAGACCGTCCGCCACGGCCGCCCAATCCAGTGCGCCGCTGTTCTCCAACTGCAGCACAATCTGCCCGCGCGTGCTGGCCAGTGACGCGGTCACACTGCACCCCGTCCCGTGCGCCAGCGCGTTGCTGATAAGATTCATCACGGCGTGCGACAGGGCGCGGGGCACGAGCACCGCGTGTGCGCGTGCGCCCGAAACTGTGCGCAGCGCACACGCATAGCCCGTCCCCGCGAGCGCCAACCCGGCGGCGGTGAGCAGTTCCACAAAAAAAACTCGCGCGTCCACGGGCACGCCTTCGGGCGCAGAGCCCGTGCGCTCTGCGCAGAGCAAGCGGTTCTCCAGCGCACGCAGACGTTGCAGCTCCGCCAGCTCTGCGGCGGCGGATGCCTCCCGCGCGGCGGCCGTATCGGCCAGTGCGCCGTACCCGCGCAGCAGGGCGCAGGTGATTTGTTCGCGCTGTGTCTCTTCGGCCAGATTGCACATGGACGCCCCACTCTTTGGATATTTCATTGGCAATATTGTACCCTTTTTATGCGAATGATGCGCGTTTTTGGGCAGAGTGGAAAAACATACCGCTAAGGCTTGCAAATTTAAGCCAAATGGGGTAAAATATTGCGGTAGACCCATACAAATTCACCCAATAATGGAGGAAATGCACATGGCAGTTAAAGTAGCAATCAATGGTTTCGGGCGCATCGGCCGTCTCGCGTTCCGGCAGATGTTCGGCGCGGCAGGCTACGAAATCGTGGCCATCAACGACCTGACGGACGCGAAAATGCTCGCGCACCTGCTCAAGTATGACAGCAGTCAAGGCCGCTACGCCAAGGGCGAGAGCGTCAGCGTGGACGGCGACATCATCACCGTGGAAGGGCAAGCCATCAAGATCTACGCACAGCGTGACCCCGCGCTCCTACCCTGGAAAGAGCTGGGTGTGGACGTGGTGTTGGAGTGCACCGGCTTCTTCGCCAGCAAGGCCAAGAGCCAAGCACACATCGATGCGGGCGCAAAGAAAGTCGTCATCTCCGCCCCGGCGGGCAATGACCTGCCCACCGTGGTCTTCAGCGTCAACGAGGGTATCCTCAAAGCCGAGGACACCATCATCTCCGCCGCCTCCTGCACCACCAACTGCCTGGCACCTTTCGCCAATACCCTCAACAAGCTCGCGCCCATTGAGAAGGGCTTCATGACCACCATCCACGCCTACACCGGCGACCAAATGGTGCTCGACGGCCCACACCGGAACGGCGACCTGCGCCGTGCGCGTGCCGCCGCCGTGAATATCGTCCCCAACAGCACCGGCGCTGCCAAGGCCATCGGTCTGGTCATCCCGGAACTGGCTGGCAAGCTTGACGGCGCTGCCCAGCGCGTGCCCGTGCCGACCGGTTCGACCACAGAGCTCGTTGCCGTCGTGAACGGTACGGTCACCGTGGAGCAAGTCAACACCGCCATGAAAGCCGCCGCGTCCGCCAGCTTTGGCTACACCGAAGAGCCGCTCGTCAGCTCCGACATCATCGGTATCACCTACGGTTCGCTGTTCGACGCCACCCAGACCAAAGTCACCCCGCTCGACGGCGGCAAGACGCTGGTCAAAGTCGTGTCCTGGTACGACAACGAGAACAGCTACACCAGCCAGATGGTGCGCACCATCAAATATTTCGCCGAGCTTGCGTAAGCTTGTCAGAAGGCAGAAATCAGAGGGCAGAGGGCAGAGAAGTCTGTCTTCTGCCCTCTCTCCTCTCCATTCTGAAAAAAGGAGTTTCTATGATCACCACCAAACCGTTCGGCACGCTGCCCGATGGGCGGACGGTGCAGAGCTATCGCATCGACGGCGCGGACGGCGCATATGTCGAGCTACTGGATTATGGCGCAACGCTGCAGAGCGTGGTTGTGCCGGACAAAAACGGCGCTTTGGCCGACATTGTGCAGGGCTTCGACACTCTTGAGGGGCATCTGTTACACAGCGACTACCAAGGGCAAACGGTGGGACGCTACGCCAACCGCATTGGTGGCGGGTTTTCCCTTGCGGGACAGCATTTTGCGCCATCGGCGGACGAAAACGGCGTGACGCTCCACGGCGGCGGTGAATTCTCCCACGCGCTGTGGACGGCGGAAATTCTGGACGAGCACGCGCTCACCCTGCGCTATACCAGCCCGGCGGGGGCGTTCGGCTTCCCCGGCACGGTGCAGGCGGCGGTGACGTTCTGCTTTGAGGACGGCGCACTGATCATTGACTACTACGCCCAAACCGATGCGCCCACGGTGTTGGGCTTGACCAACCACGCGTACTGGAATTTGCGCGGGCACGGCGACATTTTGGCGCACACGCTGCAGGCCGATGCGCACAAGTTCCAGCCTGGGAATGCGCTACTGCTCCCAGAGGGCGACCCCCAGCCCGTGGACAACACACCCTTTGATTTCCGCATTGCCAAAGCAATTGGCCACGACATTGCTGCCGACCACGAACAGCTACGCTTGGCAGGGGGCTATGATCACCATTTTGTGCTGCATCCCGGCGGGGAGGTGCGCGTATTTGAGCCCGAAAGCCGCCGCGTCCTGAGCGTTTGCACGGACAAGCCGGGCTTTCAGCTCTACACGGGCAATTTCCTGAGCGGAAAGCCGGGCAAAGGCGGCGTCCCGCTGGAAAAGCACACGGGCTTTTGCATCGAAACGCAGTTCCCGCCCGATTCCCCCAACACCCGCGCCGCCGACTGCGTCTTCACTCCCACGCGCCCCTATCGCTCGCGGACGGTGTACGCGTTTGGGGTGCTGGGTTAGCAGAGGACGGATTTTGAAAACAAAAACAGCCCCAACGCTTGCGCGTGGGGCTGTGAATCTTTGCGCTATGCCGCGGCCAGATACTGCCGTGTGAACGGGGTTTCGGTGAAGACAATCCCTTTGGGCGTCAGTTCAACGGACAATGTTGGGTTGGGCTGGGTCGCTAAGTCGTTGGACAGACCTATGCCCGGTTCAGCCTTGACTGATTCAGGTTCCGCAAAAATCGCGCTTTCACGATTGTTGGAAATCCACTGTTTTCTCAATTTTTCCACAGAAAGCCCGTTTTTCAAGCAGTACTCGCTGGCAACGCTCAGAAAAAACTCTCGCCAATCTTGCATAGACATAATTTACTCCTTCCCAAAAATATAATATCTTCCTGACGAATTGATGATAGCACTCTGTGCTTGCGGAAACGCCCTAAGGAAGTCTTTATCCGCCTTGGACGGCAAGAGAACACGAAAGTCCACGCCCGGATGCGTATGACCGCTCCATCGCCAGCCGCCTGAAACCAATGTTCGGATTTCCGCTTCTGTGAATGAAACTGCGCCATGATTTCCGCGCACAACCTTGCGTTGATTGCCCTTTGTGAACATAGTATACTCAACATCTGTCGCCAAAGTCAACGCCGCCAAATCGCGCAGGCTCACCTTCTTGCGCGGAAGGACAACCTGACAGCCTTCTTCGGGCAGATTCTCCAGCAAAAAACTTTGCTTCTTGCTGAGCGACACTCCGCTATGTAGCATCGCGGCGGGTCTTCCTCTGCTGGCTTGTCGCTTCTCAATGGAAGCTTCCATATTCGACTTTTCCATCTTCCTCATTGTAGCAGATTTTCTCTCGTTTGTCAACTCTGAAAATACCCTCGCACACCCTCCCACAGCACCCAGAGCGCGCCGCTGGCGAGAATCACCCACACTTGGTTGACTTTCCACTTGCGCAAAACAAACAGGGCGGCGGCAAAGAGCACGATTGCCGCGTAGTCCGGCGAGAGTGCCTGCGGGAACTGCGCACCCAACAGCGTGCCGCCCGCCAGCGATAAGCCCGCCGCCGCGATGATGCCCGTGGTCGCGGGGCGAAGCCCCGTGAGCACATGGCGCACGGTCTGCAGCTCGCTGTATTTTCGGTACAGTAGCGCAAGCGAAAGCACAATCACAAACGATGGCACAACCACGCCCGCCGTCGCCACGAGTGCGCCCGGCACACCCGCGACTTTTGCGCCGCAAAACGTGGCTGCGTTGATGGCGATGGGCCCGGGCGTGGTTTGGCTGAGCGCAACGACGTCCGCAAACTCCGTGGCACTCAGCCAGCCGGGCGCGACGGTCGCCTCTTCAATGGGCGCGAGCGCGGCATAGCCGCCGCCAAAGCTGGTCAGCCCAATCCAGCAGAACGCAAGAAAAAGTTGCAGGTAGATCACGTTTCGTCTCCTTGTGCAACTGTTGTGGGGTCTGCTGAACATTCTATCATTTTCGCTGGCGTGTGTCAAGGGGGGCGTGGTTTTAGGTGGCAGGTACATATTTTTTTGTAAGGGGCTTGCATTTTTTGCGGGTTTCGCGTATAATATAGATAACAGGACCCCCCGCACCTCTGGCTCAGCAATGTGCTATGTGTCCCAGGGGGGACGTTTTTTTGTTGAGGGGATTTTTTATGGTCAAATCTGCCACTACTTATGACGCGCAGATTGCAAAAATTCGTGCCCATGGCTGTATTGTCGAGGACGAGACGGCTTGTCGAGAGATTCTGGCGAATGTCAATTATTACCGTCTGTCGGCATATTTTCTGCCCTTTATGACCATAGAAAAGCAATACAAAACGGGCACTGAATTTGCCACGGTGTACAAAACATACGAGTTTGACCGCAAAATGCGCCAAGTTCTGTTTTCCGCAATGGAGGAAGTTGAAGTTTTTTTGCGTGCGCAATTGTCGTACTTCCATGGGCATAAATACGGTTCTTTGGGATATTTGGACACATCGAATTTCAACAACCGCCACAATCACGACCGCTTTCTCAAAGAACTTGACAGAGAGATTGACCGCAACCGCACGGTACTGTTCGTCAATCATCATATCAATAAATACAACCGCGCGTTCCCTATTTGGGTCGCTGTAGAGTTGTTTTCTTTTGGTGCGCTTTCGCGCTTTTACATTGACCTGCCCTTGTCTGACCAAAAAGCACTGGCGCGGGATTTGTTCCATACCGTACCGAAGAATGTAGCCAGCTGGTTGCGTTGCTGTACAGATCTCCGCAATTTGTGCGCCCATTACGGACGCCTGTATTACCGCATCTTCGGTGCAATTCCCGCTGGGTTGAGCGGAATTGATCTTTATGCCGAACGCCGTCTCTTCGCTACGGTGCTGGCACTGCGTGCACTTTTCCCAGATGCCGCAAAGTGGAACGCGCAGTTCCTCCACGCCCTCACCAGTCTGCTGGACGCGTACGAGGGAGCAATTGATTTGGCGCATATTGGTTTCCCAGAAGACTGGGAAACCAAACTACGGAAATAACTCCCCCCACCTTACGCCTACCCCCAGAAATCTAAAATCCAACATCCAACATCTAAAATCTAAATTTGCACTCCCCCCCCGTTTGTGGTATAATACCCAGCGAAAACACACCACAACTTGGAGGACATAATGGACTACGCACAAGAATCCCTGCGCCTGCACTATGCGTGGAAGGGCAAGCTGGAAATCACGCCCCGCGCAACCGTCAACACCAAAGAGGAGCTCTCTTTGGCCTACACCCCCGGCGTGGCACAGCCCTGTTTAGAAATCCAGCGTGACCCAGACCTGAGCTACGCCCTCACTCGCCGCTGGAACACTGTGGCGGTCGTCACGGACGGCACGGCCGTGCTGGGCTTGGGCGACATTGGCCCTGAGGCCGGAATGCCCGTGATGGAAGGCAAGTGTGTCCTGTTCAAAGCCTTCGGCGACGTGGACGCAATCCCGTTGTGCGTGCGCAGCAAGGACGTGGACGAAATCGTGGACTGCATCGCGCTGCTGGCCGGCTCGTTCGGCGGCGTGAATCTGGAGGACATCTCCGCGCCGCGTTGCTTCGAGATTGAGCGCAAACTCAAGGCCAAGACCGACATTCCCATCTTCCACGACGACCAACACGGCACGGCTGTGGTGTGCCTAGCGGCGGTCACCAACGCGCTGAAAATCGTGGGCAAAAAGCTCGCGGACTGCACCGTGGCGTTCAGCGGCGCGGGCGCGGCGGGTGTATCCATCGCCAAACTGCTCCTAGCCTCCGGCGTGGGGGATATCCTCATGGTGGATCGCCACGGCATCATCACGAGCGAAAACGCCCCGGATGCCAGCAAACAGGAACTGGCACGCATCACCAACAAAAACAAGCGTTCCGGCTCGCTGGCGGACGCGCTGGTGGGTGCGGACATCTTTATCGGCGTATCCGCACCGGGCATTGTGTCGCAAGATATGGTGCGCTCCATGGCGAAGGGTGCAATCGTCATGGCCATGAGCAACCCCACGCCCGAAATCATGCCCGACTTGGCCCTAGCGGCCGGCGCGGCGGTGGTCGGCACGGGGCGCAGTGACTTCCCCAACCAAATCAACAACGTGCTGGCCTTCCCGGGCATCTTCCGTGGCGCACTGGACGTGCGTGCCAGCGACATCAACGACGACATGAAGATTGCCGCGGCGTATGCGCTGGCGGGGCTCGTCAGTGACGCAGACCTGAACGCCGAGTACATCCTGCCCCACGCCTTCGACGAGCGCGTAGGCCCGTCCGTGGCCAAAGCCGTAGCGCAAGCCGCCCGCGATTCAGGGGTAGCACGGATCTAGATGCTAGACGCCAGAGACTAGAGACTAGAGACTAGATTGCGGGAACTATACGTTTGCAGAATCTAGCATCTAGTCTCTAATATCTAGGATCTAGAAGACCACAGCCCTCACGCCTGTATCCTCAATCCTCATCTCTCTTTGGAGCTGATGGTCGGAATCGAACCGACAACCTGTTCATTACGAGTGAACTGCTCTACCATTGAGCCACATCAGCATGTTGCAAAAACCTGAATACTGTTCAAACCAAGTGAACTGCGCTACCACCCAGCCACATCAGCATATTGCCGAAATATTATAACACATACACGGAAATAATGCAAGTGCTTGCATTATTTGTCTTTTTCTGTTAAAATATGTGCGTACAGTTCGGCGGACGAGAATCAGCCCGTAAGGGCGCGTTCACGAGCGGTTTTCCCATCACCTTCATCTTTGACAGAAGGAGGTGATACTTATGGAGATATTTGCAATGATGTAC
>JAISJQ010000044.1 GCA_031261445.1 Oscillospiraceae bacterium
CTCCCCGCTGAGCCAAATTTCGTTGCCCGCCATCACATGCACCATCCTTCTTCCGTTTCGGATAGTTTAGCACATTTCTTGATGTTTGTCCAGCTTTAGATGGGACGGGGTAGTAGGGGCTTTTCTGCGCTCGCCCGTGGTATTGTAGGGGTCGCCGCCCACGGCGCCCCGTGGCCCTCCGCGATTTTTCCGAACCGCGGGACGCCGTGGGCAGCCAGACCCCCATTGTGTAGGGGCTTTTCTGCGCTCGCCCGCTGGGTTTGTGATACTATTCCGTTTTGGAAATTCTTCCGTAGGGGGCGATGTCCACATCGCCCCGTTTGTCAATTATCACAAACCACAGCGGGCGGCAGGTTGCCGCCCCTACAGGTTTCATGCCTCCATGTAGGGGCGCGCACCCAGCGTCCGCTGTGGAGAAGACAGATGTTAGAGGACAGAAGACAGAGCTTCGGGCGCAAGTCTGCCCTCTGTAAAATATGTCCAAATCATCAAGAAAATATGAATAATTTACACAAGAAACTAATTTATTTTTCTAAATTAGAAAAATGGGGGGGTGGAAAGTGGTATAATAGTTTCAGAGCAAAATGATCCCTAAGTCACCGGGCGGGGATTTTGCCCAATTCTAGTAACAGGAGTGTCAACATGGACGCAATCGTCAAATTCCTCTGGGAAGCGCTTGTACCTTTCATCAATTGGCTGAGCCAACTGGTTGATCCCAGCGCCAAACCACTGCCCACCGATCTCGACGTGCTCTTTCCTCCAAGCCCCCCGTTTCTCTAAGCACGAGCCCACGGTTTCGCCGTGGCGGCACGTCAGCACAAAAAAGCAGGGGCGCACAACCTCCCGGTGGGTTGTGCGCCTCTGCTGGGTGAATATCCTCACACCTCCCTTTGCCTTCTGTCATTTGACTTGTTCCGCGCCGCATGGTATAATTGTTTCAGCAGAGCGCAGGAGGACGGCAATGGACGGCAAGCCCGAAATGATCATCTACCAAACGCAGGACGGTTTGGCGAAAATCGATGTGCAAATGCAAGGCGAGACGCTGTGGTTGACGCAAGCGCAGATTGCTGAGTTGTATGGGCGCGAACGTTCCGTAATTACAAAGCATCTGCGCCACATTTTTGCCGAAGGCGAGTTTGAGGAAAAAAGCAATGTGCATTTTATGCACATTCCAAATTCTGACAAGCCCGTTGCTTACTACAACCTTGACGTGATCCTCGCCGTAGGTTACCGCGTAAAATCGACGCGCGGCACGCAGTTTCGCCAGTGGGCGACGCAGGTTTTGCATTCGTACCTGCAAAAAGGCTTCGCCATGAACGATGACTTTTTGCAGAACATGGGCGGCGGCGTTTATTGGAAAGAGCTGCTTGAGCGCATCCGCGACATCCTTTCAGAGGGCAAAAGTCAGAAGACAGAGGACAGACGGAGGCGTGAGGATATTCACCCCGTAGGGGCGCGCATCGCGCGTCCGCTGATTGAGAAGGCAGATGTCAGAGGACAGACCTCTGGGCGTAATTCTGCCCGCTGCTAGCCGGGCGGATGATATCCGCCCCTACAAACGGAGTTAATCATCGTGTATCTATCCTCTGTCTTCTGACATCTGCCATCTGAAATTTGACAAACCCGCGCGTTTCTGCTATACTAATGGGCACAATAGGATTCAAGAATCAAAAGGAGTTCCCTGCCCCATGGATACTGACCCTATGGGTCTGGTCTTGCAAATACTGCTTCTGCTCGTGCTCATCACGGTGAACGCGTTTTTTGTCATGAGCGAGATCGCCGTCATCACCCTCAACGACAACAAAAACGATCGCCTAGCCGCCAGCGGCAACAAAAAGGCCATCAAGGTGCAAAAACTCACCGAAAACTCCAGCCGTTTCCTCTCCACCGTGCAAATCGGTGTGACGCTCGCTGGCTTTTTGAGCTCCGCCCTGGCCTCGCTTACCTTTGCCGATATGCTCACCGATGCCCTCATGCGCACGCCAGCGCAAGCCATCGGTTTTTCGCTCCTGCACGGCATTTCGGTGGTGGTCATTACCCTGCTCATCAGCTATCTGTCGCTGGTGCTCGGCGAGCTTGTGCCGAAAAAAATCGCCATCCAGAACCCAGAGAAGGTGGCGTTCGCCGTCTCGAACCTGCTGTATGGCTTCTCCAAAGTCGTCAGCCCCTTTGTGCGCGTGCTGACTTTTTCCACCAACGGCATCCTGCGCTTCCTGCGCATTGATCCCGATGCGGACGAAGAGGCCGTGACGGAGGAGGAGATCCGCCTGCTGGTGGACGTGGGCGAGGAAAAAGGTGTCATCGAGAGCGAACAGGGCGAGATGATCGACAACATTTTTGAGTTCGACGACCTGACGGCGGCGGATCTGATGACCCATCGCACGGACATGGTCAGCTTGGACGCGGCGGGTGCGCTGCCAGAGGTGGCCGATCTGGCCGTGGCCACGGGGCACTCCCGCATTCCTGTCTATGAGGACGACCGCGACCACATCGTGGGCATCCTCTATAGTAAGGATCTCCTGCCCTTCGTGGGCAAAAATCTCCCCGAAGGACAGACCATTCGCGGTCTGCTGCGCGAGCCGCTGTACGTGCCAGAGAGTATGCACTGCGCGGGACTGCTCACGGAGATGAAGCAAAAGCGCGTGCAGATGGCCGTGGTGGTGGACGAATTCGGTGGCACGGCGGGCATTGTGACGATGGAGGACGTGCTCGAGGCCATCGTGGGCGATATCCAGGACGAATACGATGACGAAGAAAATGACGTGACGAAGATTGACGAGCACACCTTCACCGTGGACGGCGTGACGTATGTGGACGAACTGGAAGAAATCACTGGTGTGCGCCTGCCCGAAGGGGACTACGACACGCTGGGCGGGTTCATCCTAGCGCAACTGGGCTACCTGCCCGAAGACGGCGCGAGCGACCTGACGGTCGAATACGAAAATGTGCGCTTAATCGTGCTGGGCGTGGAAGACCGCCGCATTGGGCGCGTGAGAATAGAGATTTAGTGAATAGTGAATAGTGAATAGGTGTCGGTCTCTATACCATACCGTGTTTTGCAAAATAGTGAATAAGTTTTTGTTGAAAAACTTATTCACTATTACTTATTACCTATCTAGATTACTTGTCTAGGCGAATGATTCTCATCCCGCCGCGCAGGGGGATGAGCACGGTGCGCGTGGCCTCGTTGACGACCGTGTTGTAGTCGCTGGCATTGCTCTTGTCATCCACTAGGAGTTTACCCGTCTGGCGGTTATAGACCCGCACGGTGGTCGTGCTCTGGCTGTCGGATGGCCGGACGCTCACGATATACTGGCCCGTCTCGCTCACGCTGGCGTAGCCGGATTCGTTGGGGTTCTGGAACGTGAAGCGGCTCAGTGCCCCTTTTTGCGCGTCGAAAACCTCCACGCTGCCGTCCAGCGGGCCGGGCCGGATGGGTGCGTTGTCGCACTGCACATAAAAGCGCGTGTTCGGGTTCTCAAAACGCTGGTAGCTGCCCGAGAAGCGCATGACTTCCAACTGACCTGTGGCGATGTTCACGAAGCCGAAGGCCTCTTGCGCTTCGTTGGACGCGTCGTCGGCGGCAGAGTAGCTGTCAAACAGCTGACCGATGAGCGTCAGATGCTCGCGATAGCCGCAGACTTCCGCCGTCACCAGCGTGCCGGTTGTGCCGAATTTCGGCAGGGTGTAAACCAGCTGGCGGTCGGTCTGCGCAAGGGTGTCGGTATAGATTTTCCGTGTGTATTCGATTGAGCCGTCGTCGAGCACGTAGGCAAAGCGCGTGCCGTCGGCATTGAACACGGGCGCATGGAAGGCGTTCGGGTCGGCAAAGCGGAACTGCCCCGCGTCCACCGCATTGAGCCGACTGTCGTACTTTGTCCAGCTCTGCGTGCCGTATTGATACACAATCAGACCTTGGTCATAGGGCGTGACGAGCACGGGTTTTTGGTATTGCCCGTTCGCGTCGGGCAGGCCGTGGAACTGTAGATCCGCGCGGTCGCGCTCTTCTGGTGTGCTGGGCATGAAGAACTCAGAGCTGGGTACGCTCTTCTCGCTCAGCTTGCCCGTGGCGGCATCAAAGAGGCGCAGAGCGGGTGCGCCGCCCTCGCGGCCAACGTTGAGGATGGTGTCGCCGCTGGCGAAGGTATACACGCCGCTGACAAAGTCCACGTCCGCGAACGTGTAGTCTCTCGCCGCGCCCGCGGGCAACGTGACGCGCGTTTCGTCGTCTGCGTCCATGGATTGTAGGAGCGCCGCCAGCTTTTCCGCCGCGCGACTTTCTTCCGCCGCGATGGTCGCCTTGTCGCCCACCAGCCAGATTTCGCTGTCGGACTTGAAGACGTTCGCGTAGCCGTCGGGGCGGTCAAGCGGCACGGCGACCACGGACACGTGATGCCACTGCGCTTGTGGCGCGGTGAGCGTGATTTTGCGGCTGCGTGCCGCATCCGAGAGCGTCATGTCCAGCGTGGTCTGTCCGTTAAAGACGGTCTGCGGCACATTGTCCACCCAGATGCTCACCCGCCAGCGCCCCGTGCCCGGCGCGGCGAAGAGCCACAGGTTCAGCGCACCATCGGGCGCACTGGTGTAGTACGGCGAGCGCTCGGCGGCGGGATCGGGACGCGCACGCAGCGTGAACATCTGGCCGTCCAGCGCGTCTGTGTGCTCGCTCTGGACATCGCTCACGGGCGTGCGCGTTTGCGCGGGGGCGACCTCACTGCGCAAGCTGTAGCCCACGGGCAACGCCTGCCCACGGTGCTGCGGGAGATAGCTCAGCCAGTCGAGCGACTGGAGAAGATAGGCCGGGTTCAGAACGGTCAGGACGTCCACCGGCACGAGGGCGTTTTGCGGGACGCCCTCTGGTGTGAACGTGAGGGTGACGGCCGTGCGCGGCTCTGTGAGGGTGACGCTCTGCAAGAGTGTTGCCTCTTCCTGCGCAACGCGGAACGCCGTGGGTACGCCGTCCACCAGCAGGACAAGGCCGCAATCAAACGCCGTCTTCCCGCGCGTGAGCGCAATCGTTACGGAGAGCGGCTCGCCCGTGTAGACCAAGGGCGTGTCTTGCGCGGTCACGGGGGTGATGTCCAGCGCGTAGCTGGCCGGGTCGTTGGGGTCGGCGGGTTTGTTCGCGTCGAGAAAATGCACAGTCGCAAACGCGGTCAGCGACAAGAGTATCAGCAACGCGGCGGCGAGGAGTGCCGTGCGTGCGCGGGGTGTTTTGGGTTTCATCGTTCGTGTCTCTCCTTTACATTGGGCGCACAGCCGAGCGTTCAGCTGCGCGGAGGGGAGCGCATCAGACGCGAGCGACTGCGCCAAAAGCGCGTCAAAGTGTTGTTGTGTCATAGCCTGATGCCTCCAGTTGTTGTTTCAGCAGGGCACGCGCCTTGTGCAGGCGGCTTTTCACCGTGCCGGGCGGGATTTTCAGAATGCGGGCGATTTGCCCTACCTTGCAGTCGTTGGTGTAGTGCAGGACGAGCACCACGCGCATTTTCTCTGGCAGTGCGGCGATGCAGCGTTGTAAAAGCGCGATTTCGTCGTCCCGCTCCAGCTGAACGTCCGGCAGAGGCAGCGTGCTGACCCTGTCGGGGAGCTCGTCCAGCGGGAGGGGAGTGGGGCGGCGGCGTGCGCTGCGGAAGAGATTGATGCAGGTGGTGAAGAGATAGCTGCGGATGTTGCCGCCTGCGTCCACGCGCCGCCGCCGCTCCCACAGGCGCAGGAACGTCTCTTGGTACAGGTCGTCAGCGTCCCCGGCGCTCAGCCGCACGCAAAAGCGGTAAAGCGCCGCGCCGTGTTGCTCAACCAAAAGGCTGAAGTCCGCAAAATCCATCGGCAGTCCCTTGTTGTTTGCTATAGCACATGTATAACGCCGCGCAGGGGCGTTTGGTTCATTTTTCGTTGCATTAAGTATACAACATTGCGCAAGAACACGCAATGAGGGGGGCTATAGAAATCTGTAGGGGCGACCGTCTCGGTCGCCCGTGCGGCAGAATTGCCCTGAATATCTGTCCTCTCACAGCGGGCGAGCGCAGAAAAGCCCCTACAAACAATTGTTCATTGGTCACCTTGTAACCCTCTGTGGCGCAAATGCATATGATACATCGAGAGCGGTGCAAGGGCGACCTCAACCCTTACATAACGCCTACGCCGACCTCACAAAAATCAATGCGGAGGTACCTTATGGCTTGCGGAAACAACAACTGTCTTCTCCTTCTTCTGTTGCTCGGTGGTTTGGGCGGCAACTCCTGTGGCGGCGGCTTGCTGGGCAACGGGCTGGGCAACATCACTGAGTGCTTGCCCACCATCCTGCTCCTCAGCTGCTTGAGCGGCTCGGGCGACGGCGGTCTGCTGGGCAACAACGACTACAACAACGGTTGTGGTTGCGGCTGCAACTAAGCAAACAGGCACAAAGGCGCGGGGGCTTGACCCCCGTGCTTTTGTGTTAGGTGATGCGTAATGCGCTACTCTTACAGAGGGCAGATCTTTGGGCGCAATTGTGCCGTCTGCGCGTTTGACAATCGGTCAAACGCATGGTATACTAAGTGGGAAATATGTGCGCAAACTAGAGCTACACACGTCCGCTTATTTGCCGCGAAGGGAAACGCCATGCGCCGCACCGAAATTGTCAAAATTCTACGAAATCCAACGGGCTACAGCGATCATGCTGTGACCGTTTGTGGCTGGGTGCGCACGCTGCGCTCTTCGGGAAAGATTGCGTTTTTGGCACTGCATGACGGCTCTGCGTTCGGCAGCTTACAGGTCGTGCTGGCGCAGGACGAGCTGCCCGACTTCGCCGTAGCCGCCGCCCTGAACGTGGGCGCTGCCGTGTGCGTGACGGGCACGGTCATCCCTACGCCGGGCGCGGCGCAGTCCGCTGAACTACGTGCGACATCGCTCGCCGTGGAGGGCGCGAGCGACGAGACCTACCCCCTGCAAAAAAAGCGGCACACGTTGGAATACCTGCGAACCCTGCCCCACCTGCGCGGGCGCACCAACACCCTGCAGGCCGTTTTTCGCGTGCGTGCCGCCGCCTCCGGGGCACTGCATCAGTTCTTCCGCGACGCCGGATTTTTTTACGTCCACACCCCCATCATCGCCACCGGCGACGCCGAGGGCGCGGGGGAGCAGTTCGCCGTCACGGCGGGGGAGGGGAGCGGCGACTTCTTTGGCGTACCCGCCTACCTCACCGTTTCCGGCCAGCTGGAGGGCGAGGCGATGGCCATGGCGCTGGGGAAAATCTACACGTTCGGGCCGACCTTCCGCGCTGAAGACAGTCACACCGCCCGCCACGCCGCCGAGTTCTGGATGCTCGAGCCCGAAATGGCGTTTGCTGACCTAGAAGACGACATGGATTTGGCCGAGGCCATGCTCAAATCTGTGATTAAAGAAGTGCTGGCAGTCTGCCCTGATGAGCTGGCGTTTTTGCAGCAGTTCTACGACAAGGCGCTCACGGCGCGACTGCAAAGCGTGGTGGACGCGCCGTTTGCGCGCATCAGTTACACCGAAGCGATCGATTTGCTCACGCCGCACAACGCGCGCTTTGCCTATCCTGTCGAGTGGGGGCACGACCTGCAGACCGAGCACGAGCGGTTTTTGACGGAGGAAATCTATCACGCGCCCGTATTTGTGACGGATTATCCCGCCGACATCAAAGCGTTCTACATGCGCCGCAACGACGACGGCCGCACAGTGGCGGCGGTCGACTGCCTCGTGCCCGGCGTGGGGGAGATCATCGGCGGCAGCCAGCGCGAGGAGCGGCTCGATCGCCTGGAATCGGTCATGCGCACGCGCGGCATGAACCCCGCCGACTACGCCCGCTACCTAGATCTGCGCCGCTGGGGCGGCTGCCCGCACTGTGGCTTCGGGCTGGGTTTTGAGCGGCTTGTTATGTACCTGACGGGCATCGCCAACATCCGCGACGTGCTGCCGTATCCCCGCACGGCGGGTAGCGCGGTTTAGGCGGCAATGAACAATTGACAAAGAACAATGGTCAATTGTGTGGTTACTCACCCGCTGAACCCCGCAAACCCCTGTATCCCCCCCCAGCGGGCGCACGGGGGCGTGCGCCCCTACAGGTGAAGAGTGACTAAATCAGCCAATACATAAATAACCCGTAGAGGCGCGCATCGCGCGTCCGCTGATTTCCAACGAATTTTTCAAGGCACGCGGGACGCCGAGGGCGGCGTCCCCTACATATCGAAAGGAGAAACCCATAGAACACCAACAACAAGTCCAAGTAATTGGCGGCGGCTTCGCGGGCGTGGAGGCCGCCTGGCAGCTGGCGCGGGCGGGGATTGCCGCGACGATTTGGGAGATGAAACCCAACCGCAAAAGTCCCGCCCACACGCTTGACACCCTCGCCGAGCCTGTGTGCTCCAACTCGTTCAAGGCCTTGCGCGTGGAGAGCGCGGCGGGGTTGCTCAAGGAGGAGATGGGGAGGCTGGGTTCACTCTGTCTCTCGTGTGCGTACGAATGCGCCGTGCCGGCGGGGGGCGCGTTGGCAGTGGACAGGGAAAAGTTCTCGCAGCTGGTGACAGACAAAATCGCCGCCGAACCGCTCGTCACCCTGCGCCGCGAGGAAGTGACAAAAATCCCCGCGACGGGGACGGTCATTGTCGCGGCAGGGCCATTGTGCTCTGACGCGCTGGCGGACGACATCCAGCGCCTGTGCGGCGATGGGCTGCGCTTTTACGATGCCGCCGCCCCCATCGTCACCGCCGAGAGCCTCGACCCTGCGCACTGCTTCACCGCCTCGCGCTACGACCGCGGCGGCGCGGACGACTACATCAATTGCCCACTCACGCGTGACGAATATGAACAATTCCACGCCGCCCTGCGCACCGCCGAGCGTGCGCACACGCACGACTTTGATGTGTATGAGGGCTGTATGCCCATCGAGGTGCTCGCCGGGCGTGGCGCGGATGCCATCCGCTACGGCCCAATGAAGCCCGTGGGTTTGCGCGACCCCGCCACGGGAAAACGCCCGTGGGCAGTGCTCCAGCTGCGCCGCGAAAACGCCGAGGGCACAATGCTCAACCTTGTCGGCTTTCAGACGAACCTAAAGTTTGGCGAACAGAAACGCGTTTTTGGCTTGATGCCCGCCCTTGCGCACGCCGAATTTGTGCGCTATGGCGTGATGCACCGCAACAGCTACATCGATTCGCCCCGCCTGCTGGGCGCGGATTACGCCTTCCGCACGCGCGAGGGACTGTACTTTGCCGGGCAAATCACGGGCGTGGAGGGCTACATGGAATCCGCCGGCAGTGGTCTGCTCGCGGGGCTGAACGCCGCGCGGCGACTGCTGGGTCAGCCGCCGTTCATCCCGCCGCGCACCACCATGCTCGGTGCGCTGGCGCACTACATCAGCGACCCCAACGTGCAAGATTTTCAGCCCATGGGCGCGAATTTCGGTCTCCTGCCGCCGCTGGACACTGTCATCAAAGGCAAGCGCGACCGCTACGCCGCGCTCGCGGAAAGAAGTTTGAGGAATCTTTGAGGGTTAGGTATGGGGGCACGCTAAGATAGGGGATGCCAATGGAGGCATCCCCTACTTCAGCAATGGGTACATCCTGTCGCTTCGTTCCAATAAAGCAAAGTAACCATCAAGGGGGCAGAAACCGTCTATACGATCGTGCCGACGACGCACAGGTGCTACCAACACCTGTGTCATCTTTATTATAGTACGTTTGCTGGAAAATGTCAAGGTTCTTACTGAAAAATCAGAGCCCGGAAGCGTGGGAAATGTGGACTGTAGGGGCGCACGCCCCGTGCGCCCGCTGATTCCAACATACTCAACGGGCGGCAGATTGCCGCCCCTACAGACATCACGCCTGTATCCTCGAGCCCTTATCAACAGCGGACGCACACCTACTGCCTGCCTTTCTTCGATTTGATTCAACAAAACAAATGTTCTATCTCCGCGTCGTTCACTTCCAAAAAACAACTTTCCCACGCAAAACCCCAGCTTTTTCTAGTCAAAATCGACAAAATGCAAGTTGTTTGGCAAACTTCCTACCAAACCCTTGCTTTTTTTGGTTATAATAAGTATAATATACAGGGTATTTGGGGAGGTGTGTCCAAACGGCAAAATGTGAACTGATTTGCGTGGGTACGGAGCTTTTGCTCGGCGACATCCTGAACACCAACGCCCGCTTTGCGGCGCGGGAACTGGCGGCGCTGGGCATCGACCAGTTGCGGCAGTGCGTAGTGGGCGATAACCCAGAACGTCTGCGGGCGGATTTCCTTTGCGCGTGGGCGCGTGCGGACATCGTCCTGCTCAGCGGGGGACTGGGGTCCACGGCGGACGACATCACCCGCCAGAGCGTTTGTGCCGCTTTGGGCATCCAGCTGGAAGAGAGCGCCGAGCTCCTTGCGGAGATCCAAAGCTTCTTCATGCGGCGCGCACAGCCCATGCCGCAGAGCAACGCGCGACAGGCCTGTGTGCCCAAAGACGCCAGAGCGTTTGTGCCCGGCCAGAGCACCCCCTCTGCCGCAGACGCCACCTACTATTTCCCCAACCCGAACGGCACTGCGCCGGGGCTGGCCATCGTGCGCGAACAAAAATGCGCCGTGCTCTTGCCCGGCCCGCCCAGCGAGTTTGAGCCCATGTTCACCCACAGCGTGCGCGACTTCCTGCGCCCATGGACGGACGGTGTGCTCGTTTCCCACACGGTGCGCACCATGGGCATTGGCGAGAGTGACATGGCCGAGCGTCTGGCGGATCTGCTGGAGGGCAGCAACCCCACCGTTGCGCCCTATGCCAAAGTCGGCGAGGCCATCGTGCGCGTGACGGCGCGGGCAGAGAGTGCACAGGCCGCGGAAGAGCGCATCGCGCCGATTTTGGCGCAGATTCGGGCGCGTTTGGGCGCACACGTCTATGGCGTGGACGCAGAGAGCCTCGAAGCCGTCCTCGTGCAGAGGCTGACCGAGCGCGGCCAGACCCTCAGCACGGCCGAGAGCCTCACGGGCGGCGGCATCGCCCAGCGCATCACCGCCGTGGCTGGCGCGTCGAACGTGTTGAGTGGTTCTGCCGTCACGTATTGTGACCAGAGCAAGCGCAGTGTACTGGGCGTTCATGCCCAAACGCTCGCCGACCACAGCGCCGTCAGCGAGCAAGTCGCCACCGAAATGGCGGAGAATGTCCGCCGCCAACTGGGCACAGACTACGCGCTGGCCACCACAGGCTATGCCGGGCCCGACGACCCCGAACTGCACGCGTGGGTTGCGCTGGCCAGCGAGAGAGACACCGTTACAGAGCACATCCGCTTTGCGCGGCGTGACCGCGCCGCCAACCGCCTATACACCGAGAACGCCGCCCTGCGCTTGCTGTGGCAGGCACTCGGAACTTCATAAACAGCACTTTTTAGGAGAGAACAGTATGCCGGACGAGACAAACACCCCACCGCAGGCGCAGGACGGGCAAGACCCGCAACCTACGGGACAAATCCCGCCGCAAGGGATGCCCTATCCGTACCCGTTTTATGGGTACGGTGCCCCGCAGGGTATGCCGCCCATGCCGCAAATGCCGCCGATGGACGCGCAGGGGCAGATGCCCTATCCCGGCGGGCAGTACCCCATGTTTATCCCCGTGCCCGTGCCCATGATGATGTCGCCCTATGGCTATCCGCAGGCACTGCCGCCGCAGGGCGGCGCGAGCCTGAACAGCTACGAGCGTCAGGCAGGGATGCAGGTGGTCTATCAAGACGGCGCGGGGCAACAGCCCATGGGCTATGGCGGCTATATGCCCCCGATGATGCCCATGATGCCGCCCTATGGCTATGGCGGGATGCAGCCGCCCTTTGCGGGCTATGGCGCAACGCAACAGCCCCCGAAAGCCGCGTTTGATGAGGACGTGGAGGTGCTCTACCAAGCGCACGAGCAGCCCCCCACCGAGCCAGAGGAAACGCCGCAACCCGTTCAGCCCAGTCCCGCCGCGAAGGACACAAAAAAAGAAGACGCGCCGAAGAAAAAGAGCGCGAAAGAGCCCGTGGGTGAATACAGCTCTCTGCGCGATCTGTTTGAAGAGGCGGGCGTGACGGTGCTCCAAACGCTGGAGGAAGAGGCGGAAGATCTGGCCGACCTGTTTGAAGAGCCGGGCACACATGCCTCCCCTCTAAAACAGCAGTGGCACGACCTGTTCCCCCACAAAGAGGACTCCAAGGGCGAGAAAGTGCGCAAGTCGGTGTTCCTCACGCTCATCCCCGTGATTCTCATCTCTGCCTCCCTTGTGCTCAACACCTTCTTGCTCACGCCCATGCGCGAAGCCAAAAAGCTCGGGCAAGTCAAAACGGTTGTGATGAGCGTGCCCATCCCCATGGAGACCATGATTGCGCAAAACGCGGACGTGAACTTCCTGCCGAACATGCAGGCGAAATATGCCGGCGCATACGTGGAAAATCAGGACTTGCGCGGGTGGATCAACATTCCGTGGCTAGAGATTGACTACCCCGTGGTGCAAAAGACCTATGACGACCCGGCGCAACAGAGACGAGAGGGCAACCAGTACTACCTCTCCCACGCGTTCGATGGCTCGAAAAACAAGTACGGCGTGCCGTTCTTTGATACCTACGACCGCTTTGAGCCGGCGAAGCTCAGCCGCAATTTGGTCATATATGGGCACAACAACAAATATGTTGATCTTGTGTTCCATAATTTGCTCAAATACGCCGACCCCGCCCAGTGGCAGGCCGAGCCGACCATTAAGGTGGACACCGTCTATGCCGAATACCGCTGGCAGATCTACGCGGTGTTCTATGCCAAAGGCGAGCGGCACAGCGAGGGCGAATACCTCTTCCCCTATAACTGGGTCAAGATGGACAGCGACCAAGAGTTCCTGAACTATATCGCCGAGGTGGATCGCCGCAAGCTCTACGACACGGGCATCAAAATGCAGCCAGACGACCACATCCTCACGCTCTCCACCTGCGCCTATAACTTTGACAACTCGCGCTTTGTCGTCGTCGCGCGTCTCGTCAAGCCCGGCGAAGAGCCGTACCCCGACCGCAACAAAGTGCGCGTCAACGCCAACCCGCAGTACCCGGCGTACTACTACCAAAAGAAAAAGCTCAACAATCCCTTCAAGGATTTCCCCGACTGGCAATACGACCCGAAGATGTAATTGCTGGGCGGTGGAGATAGATCAATCACATCACATAAGAGGAGAAACACATGGCAACTTGTACGAAATGCGGCAACGAATTTGTGGACGGATCGCTGTTCTGCCCGTCCTGTGGCGCATTGGTGGGCAACACCACTGTGCCGCCCCTAGCCCCCGAAAGCAACCAAACACAGGCAGAACCTGCCCCGCAGGCGAGCGCTTGGCAAGCCCCCCAACCCGCCCCCGCGCCGCTACCTGGAACATATCCGCCGCCGCAAAACACCGCTGGGCAACCGCCGCTCTATGGCACTGCACCGAACGGGCAAGCCCAGCCGGGCTACGGCTACCCCGCGCCTGAGCAGGACGACGTGCAGACCAACAAGGTCATGGCAATCCTGTCCTACTTTGGCCTGCTGGCGCTCATCCCGTGGTTCGCCGCGCCGAACAGCAAGTTCGCGCGTTTCCACGCCAAAGAGGGCATCAAACTGTTGCTCATTGAGGCGGCCGTGTCGGTTGTGCGCTATCTGATTAACTCCTTGCTCTTCAAGACACTGCTCTTCCCCCTCACGGGCTATAACCCGTTTATCAGCCTCCTGAGCGGCATCATTAGCTTTGCAGTGGGTGCAGTGAGCCTCGTTGCCTTCGTGCTGTCCATCATGGGCATCGTCAACGCGGCCAATGGCGAGTTCAAGAAAGTGCCGCTGCTGGACAAAATCCCCCTGTGGGACAAATTCTCGTTCCTGCAGGACGACGAGTCCGCGAACATCTAAAGAGCAAATCGGGCTTCCGCGCACGGGGCGCATTCTGTGCGCGGGGCTTTTTCTGGCGGGAGGGGGAGACGCGTTGGCGTACCGCATTGCGTTGGTCTCTGGCAAAGGCGGATCGGGCAAAAGTACCGCGACTGCGGGTCTGGCACAGGCGTTCTGTGCGCAAGGCCTGCGCGTGCTGTGCGTGGACTGTGACATCGGTCTGCGCAGTTTGGATTTGTTGCTGGGTTTTCCCGGCGACATTGTGTTCTCATGGGCGGATGTGCTGCGGGGGAACTGCACCCTAGAGCAGGCCTTGCGCACGCGCGACACGATCTCCCTGCTGCCTGCCCCCCTTGCCACCATGGAAAAACCCGATGGCGAGGCCTATTTCGCGCTCCTGCGCCGCGTCTCAAGCGACTACGACATCGTGCTGCTGGATGCCCCGGCGGGGTTCTCCGTGGGCTTTGCGCTGGCGGCCGCGCCGGCCGATTTGGCGCTGGTGGTGGCGCAGGCCGAGCCGGTGGCCTTGCGCAGTGCGGCGGTCTGTGTGCGCGATCTGCACGAGGCGTACCCCACGCTGAAGGTGCGCTTGCTGCTCAATCGTCTGCACAAAAAGCGCGTGCAAAACGGCATCAACCTCAACATTGACGATGCCATCGACAGCGTGGGCGCACAGCTCATCGGCATCATCCCCGAGGACGAGGCCGTCCCCGCCATGCTCGGCAAGGGCAAGCCCCTGCCGGACTATGCCCGCGCGGCCGGGGCGTTCGCCCGCACAGCGCGGCGCGTGGGCGGCGAGAGCCTCCCGCTGAGGATCGACTGATGACCAAGCAGAGCCACTATTTTGTGGATGATCCGCTTGTGCAACCGGACAAGCGGCAGTTTGCCCATTACTTTGGTGCACAGCGTCTGCAGTTCACCAGTGACGCGGGCTTGTTCAGCCACGGCGCGGTGGACGGCGCAACGGACTTTCTCTTGCGCACCATGGCGGCGGATGCCGCATTTTGTGCGCTTGCCGAGCAGGGCGGCGCACTGCTGGACTTAGGTTGCGGCTGGGGCGCGGTGGGTGTGACATTGGGCGCGGCGTACCCCAAACTGCGCGTGCTCTTTGCGGACGTCAACCCCAAGGCACTGCGTTTGGCCGAAAAAAATGCCGCCGATAATCACGTTGCCGCCGAATTTGTGCACACAGACGGCTTTGCCGCTTTGGCGGAGCGGTGCTTTGACTGCATCGCGGTCAACCCGCCGATTCACGCAGGCAAGGACGTCTGCCGCCGCCTGCTGACGGACGCGCTCTCGCACTTGACGCCGCAGGGTGCGCTGTACGTGGTGATGCACAAAAAACACGGTGCGCTCTCGATGCTCGACACGCTGGCGGCTGTCTGCCCTGTAGAGATTCTCGCGCGGGAAAAGGGCAAAATAGTTTTCAAATCAGAGGGGAGAGGGCAGAGGACAGAAGACAGATTTTTGGGGTGCAATTCTGCCCTCTGTCCTCTGCCCTCTGAGTTCTGATTATGCACTATACCCCAGAACAGTTTGGCGCGGTGGGCGATGGTGTCGCATTGGATACCGCCGCGTTGCAGTGTGCGCTGGACGCTTGCGCGGGGACGGGCGGGTGCGTGCGGTTGGCGGCGGGGAAGACCTATCTCTCTGGCTCGCTGACGCTGGGTGCGCACACGGATCTGCACCTTGAGCCGGGCGCGACCCTCTTGGCCAGCCCGAATCTCGCGCACTACTACGCGCCGGGCACGGTGGACAACGCGGACAATCGCGGCGTGGGTACGCCCGTCACCCGTGGTCCCGCCTTCGTGTTTCTCCACGCGGCGCACGTCAGCCACCTGCGCTTCACGGGCACGGGGCGCATCGACGGCAATGGCGGCGTTTTCATGCACCGTGTCAATCCATACTACGCCACGGGGGACTTTTACCCGCGCCCCACGCTGCTGTATCTGGAGGACTGCGACCATCTGCGCCTGCGCGACATCACGCTGCAAAACGCGCCCTTTTGGACGCTACACACCGCTGGTTGTCGCGATGTGGAAATCGACCACATCACCATCGACAACCCCCTCGACTGGGCGAACAGCGACGGGATTGACCCAGATCACTGCCAAAATGTGCGCATCAAAAACTGCCGCATCTCTTGCGCGGACGACTGCATCTGCCTGAAAAACACGCGTGGCGCGGCGGCCTATCCCGGCACGCGGGATGTGCACATCAGCGGTTGCCGCCTGTGCTCCACCAGCGCGGCCATCAAAATCGGCACAGAGGGGGTGGACGACTTTGCGGACATCCTCGTGGAGGACTGTGTCATCGAGGCCTCCAATCGCGGCGTGAGCATCCAGATCCGCGACGGCGGCAGTGTGTCGGGCGCGGTGTTTCGCAATCTGCAGATCCAAACGCGCCGCTTTTCCCCCGACTGGTGGGGCTCGGCCGAACCCATCGCCCTCACGGCGTTTGACCGCGACGAAAATACGCACTGTGGTAGCATTTCAAACGTGCGTTTCGAGCACATACAAGCGCAGGGCGAAAACGGCGTGCTCCTGTGCGGACAGGACGGCCGCATCCACGACATCACGCTCGAAGACGTGCACGTCACGCTCCAGACCACCTCGCGCTGGCCGCACATCGGCTATGACTTGCGCCCCGGCTCTGCGCCCGCGCCGTTTTTGGATTGCCCAACCCAGCCCTTTCTGTCGATCGCCGCAAAACGCTAACGTGCGTGCGCTGTAGCGAGACATGAGAACATTGTTCATTGTTCATTGTCCATTGTTCATTGCCTTGCGTGCCCGATTGTGTTATACTATACGCTGGCAGGGAGGCTGTATCATGTCGATGGTGAAAAATGCGCTGTTTGAGCTGTATTTTCAGCGCAACCCCCGCAGTGGCGGGTTCGCACTGTTCAGTGCCGGGCAACGCCCGCTAGACGAGCTTTTGGACACAGGCGGCTTGACGCTGCGCCGCGTGCCGGAGGGCACAGCCGTCTTTCCGGGCGAGCCCGTGCTCACGCTGGAGGGTGCGCCGGAGGACTGCGTCCGCCTCGCGCCGCTGCTGGCGGAAAAAGTCCGCGCCGCAACCGCCCGCGCCACCGCCGCCGTGCGCATGAAACTGGCCGCCGAAGACAGCGCGGTGCAGCTCCCCGGCGAGCATGGTGCGCTCCCCGATAACACCTTCATCCACTGCTTCACCGACGAAAAAAGCGCGTTTGCGTATCTTGTCGCCCAAAATCGGGCACAGTGCGTCTTGCCCGTGGACAGCGTCAGCGTCCTGCAAAGCGGCATCCCCAACGCCATCGCGGCGTTCGTGGACTACGGCGGCGAAAAGGGCGTGCGCATCGCCAATGGCGACATCGCCTACGCCGCCATCCATGCCCGCCGCCAGCTGGACGCCGCAGGTCTGCAGTCCGTGCGGATTTTCGCGGGCGGTGCGCTCGATGAGTTCCTCATCCGCGACCTGAAACGGCAAGGTGCGCCCATCGACGTGTTCTGCGTGGACACGCTACCGGCCAGCAACGAGTTTCGCGTGCGCTGGGCGGTGAGCGAGGGCGACGGCGTGCCCAAAATGACCCGCAGCCAGAACATCGACAAAATCACGCCGCCCGGGCGCAAGCGGCTGTGGCGCGTGTGGGACGAAGACGGCAAGGCGCTGGCGGATCTGCTGACGCTGGCGGACGAGACCCTCCCCATCGGTCAGCCCTACACGCTCTTTGACCCGCACTATCCGTGGAAAAAGACCACCGTACAGTCGCTGAACGCCACGGAACTCTTGGGCGCTTCCGCGCAAAATCTGGGCGTAGAGACCCTCTGGGACACCGTCAAACGCTTTGAAAATCCGCACAAATACTACGTGGATTACGCACAGAGGCTCTGGGATTTGTTTCAAGAAACTATGCAAAGTGCGTGAAGGCTTCACAATAATTGTTCATTGTTCATTGTTAATTCTTAATTGTACTAAGGGAGTCACACCGCATGTCCAACGATTTCTTGCAACTGCGCAAACAAGTCCTCTCCTTGCAGTTTAGCCACCTGAACGATGCCCAGCGTGAGGCCGTGTTCACCACGGATGGGCCGCTTTTGGTGCTCGCGGGGGCGGGGAGCGGCAAGACGACCGTCATCGTCAACCGCATCGCCTCTCTGGTGCAGTTTGGCGATGCCTACACCAGCGAGGCGGTGTTCCCAGAGCCAAACGAGGCCGATGCGGACGCCCTGCGCGGCTACTTAAACGACCACAGCGACACCCTGCCCGCGCTTCTCCGCGCGGACGGCTACACCCCCGCCCACTGCCTGCGCACGCTGCCTGAGCGGACAAGCCAGAAGCTACGCGGCACGTGTCCGCGCCCGTGGGAGATTTTGGCGGTGACATTCACCAACAAGGCGGCGGGCGAGCTGAAAGCACGTCTGGAGCGCATTTTGGGCGAAGACGGCCGCGACATCTGGGCGGGCACGTTCCACGCCACCTGTGCCAAGCTCCTGCGCCGCCACGCCAGCGACATCGGCTTCCCCAGCAACTTCACCATCTACGACACCGACGACCAAAAACGCGCCCTCAAGGCCTGTTACACCCAAGAGGGCATCGACCCCAAAATCCTTGAGCCCAAGTTCACGGCCAAACAGATCAGCACCGCCAAGGACTTGCTCATCTCGCCCAAACAGTACCAAGCCGAGCACGCGAAAGACCCCAAGAAGAAGCAAGTGGGCGCGCTCTATGCGGCCTATCAGCGGGCGCTGCACAAGGCGGGCGCGATGGATTTTGACGACCTGATCTACTACACCGTCAAGCTCCTGCAAGAGCACGCGGACGTGCTTTCTAAGTATCAGAAACGCTTCAAGTACGTGCTGGTGGACGAGTATCAGGACACCAACAAAGCGCAGGACGTGCTCACCGCACTGCTGGCCGGCGGCTGGGGCAACCTGTGCGTGGTGGGGGACGACGACCAGAGCATCTACAAATTCCGTGGCGCAACAGTGGAGAATATCCTCAACTTTGACGAGCGATTCCCCGGCGCAAAGGTCATTCGGCTGGAGGAAAACTACCGCTCCACCGGCAACATCCTCACGGCCGCCAACGCCGTCATCGCCAAAAACGAGACCCGCCGTGGCAAGACCCTCTGGACGCAGGCCGACGCGGGCGATGCCATTGCGCTGGCCATCTGCGCCGATGAGCGCGAAGAAGCGGGCTACGTGGGTGACCAAATCATGCTCGACAAGGCCAAAGATCTGCCCTTTGCCGGGCACGCTGTGCTCTACCGCATGAACGCGCAGTCCAACATGATTGAGACCGCGCTGACCCGCCGTGGCATCCCGTACCGCATGGTGGGCGGCCTGAAGTTCTACGATCGCAAGGAGATCCGCGACGCGCTGGCGTACCTGCAGGTGCTGCTCAACGAGGGCGATGCCGTGCGGCTGCGGCGCATCATCAACGAGCCCAAGCGCGGCATTGGCGAGGCCACGGTCACGCGCCTGCTCGCGATTGCCGAGAGCCTAGAGATTTCGCCGCTGGCGGTGGCGCGGGAGGCGGCGCAGTACCCGCTCTTGAGTGCATCCGCGAACCGACTGAGCGGCTTTGCGCACATGATGGATGCCCTGCGGGAGCAACTGGAAGAGTTGCCCCTAGCGGACTTTTTGGAGGAGCTCCTAAAGCGCACGGGCTACGACATTTTGTTGGCCAACGACAAAGAAAAGGGCGACGAGCGCAAGGAGAACCTCGCCGAGCTGGGCGCGTCGCTGGCGCGTTATGAGGAGGAGAACCCAGAGGGCGACTTGGCGGGCTTCCTGCAGGAAGTCGCGCTACAGACCGACCTAGATGGCTTCAACGAGGACGACGATGCGGCGGTGCTCATGACGCTGCACGCGGCCAAGGGACTGGAGTTCCCCACGGTGTTCCTCATTGGGCTGGAGGAGGGCGTGTTCCCCGGTCAGCAGGCGCTGTATAACCCCGAAGACATCGAGGAGGAGCGGCGGCTGGCGTATGTGGGCATCACGCGGGCGCGGCGGAAGCTGCACCTGTGCGCGGCGCGGCAACGCATGGTCTTTGGACGCACGGGGCGCAACCCGGTGAGCCGTTTTGTGCGCGATATCCCCACGGAGCTGCTGGACGAAATCGAGCTGACGCCGCCGCCTGCGAGCAATTATTCCTCTGGCAATTATGGCGGCTTTGGCAGCGCGTGGGGTCGCCCCAGTGCCCCCCGCGCGGGCGCGGTGTCGATTGAACAACCCGCCGCGCCGCGCCGTCCCGCGCCCAAAAAGGCCGCGCCCAAAGCCCCTGCCGTGGTCTACCAGGTGGGTGAGCGCGTGCAACACGGCACGTTTGGCGTGGGCACAGTGCGCAAGGTCACCCCCATGGGCAACGACACCCTGCTGGAAATCGCGTTCGATGCCTCTGGCACAAAAAAACTCATGGCCAACTACGCAAAGTTAGTGAATAGCTAATAGTGAATAGTGAATAGGTGTGGGATTGCAGGATGTAGGGGCATTGAGGAATGAGGATTGAGGGTTCAGGCGTGAGGATTGTAGGGGCGACCCTTGTGGTCGCCCTGATGAGGGTTGAGGGATGAGGATACAGGCGTGAGGGTTACAGGGGTAGGGTGCGCAACCCTCATTTCTGAACCCTCATCCCTCACGCCTCCATGGGCGACCATACCCGCAGGGCACAGGCAAGGGTCGTCCCTACAGGTGAATGGCGGATTTCCTAACACCTAAAACGCCGCGTGCCTAACGCCTAATTCCCAATTTTCAAAATTTATTCACATTCTGCCGTTGACAGTTGCGGGGTATTTCGTTTATAATATACGTTGGACTATTGGGACACACATTATTGCGGAGGGTCTATGTCATTTATTGAATTTGAGGGCGTCACCAAACGCTACCACATGGGAGAAATTACCATCAACGCGGCGGAAGACGTGACGTTTAACATCGAGCAAGGCGAGTTTGTGGTGGTGGTGGGCCCGTCCGGCGCGGGCAAGACCACCGTGCTCAACATGCTCGGCGGCATGGACGGCTGCAGCGACGGCAACATCCGCGTCGACAGCGAGCTGGTCAACGAGTTCACCCGCAAGCGGCTCATTGAGTACCGCCGCTGGGAGGTGGGCTTTGTGTTCCAGTTCTATAATCTGGTGCAGAACCTCACCGCGCTGGAGAACGTGGAGCTGGCCACGCAGATTGGGCGCAAGGCGCTCAATCCCCGCCGCGTGCTGGAGCGCGTGGGGCTGGGCGAGCGGCTGGGCTCGTTCCCGGCGCAGCTCTCCGGCGGCGAGCAGCAGCGCGTTTCCATCGCGCGCGCCCTAGCGAAGAACCCCAAGCTCCTGCTGTGTGACGAACCCACGGGCGCACTGGATTACGGCACGGGCAAGCAGATCCTCAAGCTTCTGCAAGAAACCTCCCGCGAGACGGGCATGACCATCATCGTCATCACCCACAATCAGGCCATCACCCCCATGGCCAACCGTATCATCACCATGCGCTCCGGCCGCGTGCACCGCATCGCGCTCAACAACCGCCCCATGCCCGTGGAAAAAATTGAATGGTAGTCTAGATGCTAGATGTTAGAGACTAGAGACTAGATTCTTGAGGCATGATGTGTTAAGAACTAAAAACTAACGTCAAAGAAAAGGTTGCATCGAATGAACAAGACCCTCCGTAAAGACATTTTGCGCACCATTGGGCGCAGCAAGGCGCGGTTTATCAGCGTGATTGCCATCGTCGCGCTGGGCATTGCCTTTTTTGCGGGCATGAACGTGACGCCGCGGGACATGCTCACCACGGCGGGGGATTACTTTGAGGCCACCAACCTCATGGACATCTCCGTCGTTTCCACCGCTGGCCTCACCGAGAGCGACATCTACGCCATCATGGTCAAAAACGGGCGGCAATTGCAATCGTTTATGCCCGTCAAGTTTGTCGACAGCCTGCTCTACATGGGCGGCCAAGGTCTGGTGGACATTGACGGTTCGGCCTTTACCTGCCGCGCCATCGGCATGGATTTCGACATGGTGCGCACGTTTGAGCAGAACAACCCCAACTTTAAGGACGGCGTGGTGGAGTGGGACGATGTCTCCTACATCAACCGCCTGACGCTGCTGGACGGCGAATGGCCGGATCAACCCTACGAGTGCTTAGTGGACGACAGCGCCCTCTCTACGCCCGAAGAGTTTGAGATCGGCAAGCTCATCACCCTCAAGGGCGACCGCGAGGATCTCTCCAAGTCGCTCAGCTCCACCACCTTCCAGATTGTGGGTGTGGTGCGCACGCCCACGTATATCAACTTTGAGCGCGGCAACACAAACGTGGGCTCTGGCAAGCTGGGCACGTTCATCTATGTGCCGCAACAGAGCTTCATCCAGTCGTACTATTCTCAGCTGTATCTAAAACTGAAAAACACCGCCAACAAAAAGAGCGAGAAGAGCGATGAGGGCGACTTTGTCGTCTATTCCGACAGCTATAAAAAATACGTCGACGCGGTCATCAACCCCATTGCAGGCATGGCCGAGGATCGGCTGGACATACGCCGTCGCACGCTGGGCAACGAGCTGGGCAAGAAAATCACAGACGGGCAAACGGCGCTGGCGGACAAAGAAAAAGAAGTCGCCCAGCAACTGGCCGATGCCGCCGCGCATCTGGCGCAGGTGGAGGACGCCGCCCTCAATGGCGATGCGCAGATTGCCGCCAAAAAGGCGGAGTTTGAGCGAGAGCTCACCGCCGGGCAACGGCAGTTTTACTCCGGCCAGAGCGAATACAACGCCAAGCTGGCCGAATACAACAAGGCGGCGGCGGAGCTGGCCGAGGCCATGCAGAAGCTGGAGGAGAACCCCAACTACAAAACCGATTACCTCAAGGCCAAGCAGGATTTGGACGCCGCCAAAGCCAAGATTGACGACGGCGCGAAGCAGATTGTCTCCACCGAAAAAATGCTCAACACGCTCAAGGGCTTTTTCGCCAAGCTGGACACCAACAGCTCTTGGGAAGGCATGATGGCGCAACTGCAAGCGGCGGGCGTCTCCACGAGCATCCTCGACCAATTCAAAAAAGCCACCGCCGTTGGCGTGGCGGAAGAGGCGCTGGGGCTGGCTGGGCCTATGATTGAGGACTACGAAAAAGAACTCCAGACCCAAAAAATCAACCTCGTGCGCGGACAGCTGGAGTACAACCAAAAGTACGCCGAGTGGGAGGCCAAGGCCAGCGACATCGAGGGGCTCGATCGCCTGCCGTCGCTGCAAACCAAGCTCAACGCCGAATGGCAGAAGCTCCAGGCGGGGCTGAGCGAAATCGAAAAAGGCGAGCTGACCCTGACGCAAAAGCAGACCGAGGGGCAGTATCAGCTGCTGCTGGCGCAGACACAAGTGGCGCAGGCCAAAGCGGCGTATCCCACCGCGCGCGCCACCTATGAAGCCGAAAAAGCCAAGGCCGAGGCCGCGCTGGAAGCCGCGCGGGAGGAGCTCGACGCCGCCCAAACCACCATGAACAACCTGCCCAAAACGCGCTGGATGGTCACCGGGCGCGAGGATCTGCCCGGCAACACGAGCTATCAGCAAAACGCCGAGAATGTGAAAATTTTGGGCACGGTGTTCCCGCTGGTGTTCTTAGCAGTGGCGGTGCTGGTGGTGCTGGCCACGGTGCAGCGCATGGTGGAGGAAGAGCGCACCCAAATGGGCACGCTCAAGGCGCTGGGCTATGACGAGACCGCCATCGCGTGGAAGTATATTTTCTACGCGCTGCTGGCCGGGAGCATCGGCGCACTCATCGGCTTGGGCATCGGCTTTACGGTCTTGCCCATTGCCATCAGCGCGGCGTTTGGGATTATGTTCGATATGCCGCCCGTGGAGCTGAGTATGCCTTGGGATTTGGCCGTTGTCGGCTTCCTCATTGCGCTGGCGTGCTCTGTGGGCGCGGCTCTGTTTGCTTGCTGGAAAGAGATGCGCACCAACCCGGCGACTCTCATGCGCCCCAAAGCCCCCAAGGCGGGCAAGCGCGTCTTGCTCGAGCGCATCCCCTTCATCTGGCGGCGATTGGGCTTCACGCAAAAAGTTACTACGCGCAACCTCCTGCGCAACAAACGCCGCTTTGTCACCACCTTTATCGGCATCGCGGGCGCAACGGCGCTGCTTCTGGCGTCCTTCGGGCTGGGCGACTCCGTGGGCGCGATCATCGGCTACCAATACGGCGAGGGCGGCATCAGTCGGCAGGATGTCCAGCTGGTGTTGCGCGACGCGCAGAATCCCGACAATCCCAATGAGGGCGTGCTGGCCAAGCTGAACGCCGAAAAGCGTCTGGGCGACAAAGTGGCCGTGTCCATGAGCGTGCTGAATGCAGGCGCGGCGGCGGATGGCGGCATGAATCTGCAGGAAGTCAACGTGCTCGTGCCAGCGGACGCGGCGCAAATGCACACCATCGCCACGTTGCAAGACCGCAAAACGGGCGTGCCCATCACCCTCACCCAAAACGGCGTGGTGGTCACCGAAATGTTCGCCGACCGCGCGGGCATCAGTTTGGGCGACGAGATCATCATCAAAGACGTGGACGGCGTGCTCAGCCGCCCCGTGGCTGTGCGCGGCATCACCGAGAACTACACCTTCAGCTATATCTACATGATTCGCCCCGTGTATGAGTACGCATTCAACGTGCGCCCAGAATTCAATATGGTCTACGCCCAACTGGGCGCGGCCATCAAGAGCGCGGACGAAGAGACGCGCACGAGCGAAAAGGCCGCGCTAGGCGCAGACCTGATGAAGATTGACGGCGTGAGCGCGGTGGTCTATACCACCCAGGTGGTGGAAAACTTCAACAACATCATCGGCTCGCTCAATTATGTCATACTCGTGTTCATTCTGGCGGCGGCGGCGCTGGCCTTTGTGGTGCTCTTTAACCTCTCCAACCTCAATGTCAACGAGCGCATCCGCGAGATTGCCACCATCAAGGTGCTGGGCTTCTACGACAAAGAGGTCAGCGCGTATCTCTACCGCGAAAACATCATCCTCACGCTGTTGGGCATGGCCGGCGGCATCGTGGGCGGCTACTTCCTGCACACGCTCATGGCGGGCGTGGTGCGCATCAACGTAGTGATGTTGGGGCAGAGCATCGAGTGGTCCAGCTACCTGTTCGCGCTGCTCTTGACCGCTGGTTTCGCGGTGATTGTGAACGTGATGATGCACCGGAGACTCAAAAAAGTGAGCATGGTGGAATCGCTCAAGAGCGTGGAATAGGGGAGGAGATTGTAATGAAAAAACGCCCGTCTGCTTTGTGGTATCTGTTGGCTATAGCGCTGATTGTGGCTTCGCCCATCATCATGCTTTCGGTGGTTTTGTCACAGGTGGAGTTTATGGAGGATGATCCAGCTGAATACTTGGCGTTCACACTGGATGTGGAGCACCAGAGTGCCACACTGACGTTTGCGCAAGAAGGAAAGTACCAAATCGAATATCTGACAGCGGAAAAACTGCCCAACGGGTCTTTTCCCGATGTGAGTGCCCTGCTGGTGACTAATAAAATCACGAAGCAAACGATCGTCTACAGCTTCCAGTATCCAGACCCACCCGTGCAACCGTACACAACTAGCGATGGTCTCTATAGCTACGACCTCTTTACCGTTGTCATTGATGTACCCGGCGACTATGATTTTGCCGTCATTGTCCAACCATGGTCGTCGGACAAACGTGTACCCGTCTATGGCGAGTACGTTGTCAACCAAATCTTTGAGCCGTCAGCGGCGCAAGTCGCCACAGTCATTGGCGGTGTGTTGCTGATGTTTGCCGCATTCATGGGCGGCATTGTGCTCATCATCGTGCTGGCGATTCTGCGGGCACTGCATAAACAGCCCCCAGCCTATGCCTATCCACCACAACCCTATCCACCCCCACCCTACTACCCTGCGCAATATCCACCCTATAACCCACCCACACAAGGAGAAAACTCATGAAAAAGAAACCCTCAGGCCTCTTCTACCTCATCCCCGTGGCGTTGCTGATCATCTCGCTCATCACGCCTTTCGCGGCCATCTTTGGCTTTGCCATCAACATTGGCGAAGAGCTCATTGCCACCGGGAACATCCAAAAGTCCCAAGAGCTCACCGTCACAAAGGGTGCGGCCAGCTATCGCTTCACCGAAATGGGCTATGCGGTCTTCGACCTGACAGTGAAACCCGACACCGCACCGACCATCGCCCTCCCCGGGGGCGGCTCTGTCGATATCGCTGTGCCGATTGACGCCGAGAGCTACACCATCAACGCCGAGGACAAAGAGACCGGGGCACAGCTCATTTACTCCGGCAACTTCATGCCGCTCAATCAGGAAACGGATGTGGGTTTGATGATTGGGCTGTTGTATGTCGAAAAGCCCGGCGAGTACACACTCTCCGTCAAGGACGCGGACGGCAAGGATGCCAATGTAAAATTGGGCGTGTTGCCCGTGCTCAAGCAAGCGCAGTTTGATAAGCTCAAGAGCGACTTGATTCTGGGCGTTGTGCTCTTTGTCGCCGCCATTGTGCTGTTCATCACCCTAGGCATCGCCCGTGGCGCGAGCAAGAGGAAGCAACTGGCCAACATGCCGGCCGAGCAACCATTTGTGGCGTATCCCGGCCAACAGCCCGGCGGCTATCCCCAGCAAGCGTATCCGCCCAGCAATGTGCCGCAATACGCGCCGCCGCAGTATAGCAACCAGCCGCCCCTGCAACCCATCGCGCCACCCGTGCCGTATGCGCCGCCCATCGCGCCACCGATTGCGCCTCCGCCTGTGCAGGATGCATTGCCCCCCGTGCAGGATTTCCCGCCCTTCCCGCCTGTTGAGGGATGAGGCATGAGGTTACAGGCGTGAGGGCAGGATTTGCCCTCACGCCTGTGAATATATCTACACCTGTAGGGGCGACCCTTGTGGTCGCCCGCTGTTAAGAATGCGCCGTGTTTTGGATATCCGCGTTGGTAAAAATCAGCGGGCGAGCGCAGAAAAGCCCCTACAATACACAACAACCCGTAGGGGCGCGCATCGCGCGTCCGCTGTGTAGAGGGCAGACATCAGAGGACAGAAGACAGAGCTTTGCCCCAAACCTATTCACTATTCACTATTACCTATTCACTACTCAAATTCACTACTCAAAATAGCGTTGATTTTCAAAATGGCCGTCTGCGTTTTGCCGTCGGCGATTTCGCCTGAGAGCACCATCTGTACCGCGTCTGCCAGCGCGATGCGCTCGACCTCTAGGAACTCGTCCACGTCGGGCGTGGCCTCGCCTTCGGTCAAGTCCAGTGCCAAAAACATGTGAATGATTTCGCTGCAATAGCCCGGCGTGGGGTAGAACTGCCCCAGCGAACGCGTCCGCCCGGCGACTGCGCCCACTTCCTCTTTCAATTCCCGCAAGCCGGCCGCCAGCGAGTCTTCGCCCGGCTCTAGCTTGCCCGCGGGCAACTCCAGCAGCACTTTGTGGTAGGGATAACGAAACTGCCGTACAAACAACAGTGCGCCGTCTTGCGTCAGCGGTGCAATGAGCACGCCGCCCGTGTGTTCCACCACTTCCCGATAGCCAACGTGTCCGTCCGGCAGGGCGACGCTGTCCACGTGCAAGCGCACCACGCGCCCGACAAATTTTTCGTCCTGCGTCAGCGTCTTTTCCGTCAAGTCCATCGTCTGCTCCTTGTGCGTATATCTGCCGCCGCCGCGCATAGTATAAACAAAACGCGCGGAGGAGACCGTCTTGCGAAGTGTTGTGCCTATTATACCATATGACGCCCGTGCAGTGCAACGGGTCTGTGCGCATTTGCAGGACAAATGCCCCGCCCTGCGCGTGGGGACTTTCGGGCGCAGTCTCTGCGGGCGAGCGCTGTGGGCGCTGTCGATGGGGCAGGGCGAGAGTGTGCTTGTGGCGGCGGCGTTCCACGGGCAGGAGTGGATCAGCACGTATGTGGCACTGCGTCTGGCGGAGGATCTGTGCGCGGAGGGAACACTGCCGTGCCGCGTGGTGATTGTCCCCAGCGTGAACCCCGACGGCGTGGAGATTGCGCTCCACGGCGCGGCTACGGCGGGACGCTACGCAAATCTGGTTCTGGAGGCAGCGCACAGGGCGCACCCAGAAAACCCGACCCTTGCGGACTGGAACGCCAACGCGCGGGGCGTGGATCTGAATCACGACTACGACGCAGGCTGGCAGACCTTGCGTGCGCTGGAGACCGCCGCGGGTATCACCGCCCCCGCGCCGCGCCGCTATGGCGGCACAGCCCCCGCCAGCGAGCCCGAAACGCAAGCGCTCATACGCCTGACGCGGCGGCTCGATCCCGTGCGCGTTGTGGCACTGCATAGCCAAGGGGAAGAGATCTATTGGCAGTATGGCGGTGTGGACGTGTCCGGCGCGGAAAACCTCGCCCGTGCCTTTGCGCAAGCCAGCGGCTACAAGCTGGTCGAGAACGACGGCCTGGCCTCCCACGGCGGCTATAAGGACTGGTTCATCCAGGAATACACGCGCCCCGGCTTCACGCTCGAACTGGGCAAAGGGCAAAATCCCCTGCCCCTAGCGGACTTTGCGCAGGTGTATGAAAGGGCACGAGAAATGCTCTTGCTAGCTACAAAATGCTAGGCAATACTATTCTATTTTGAAATCCTTCCGTAGGGGGCGATGTCCACATCGCCCCGTTTGTCTATTATCACAATTAATGCTGTTCCATATAAAGAATCCTTCCGTAGGGGCGCCCCTTGCCTGTGCCCTGCGGGTATGGTCGCCCTGATTGTCTACGGAATGGCGGGCGACTATACCCGTAGGGCACACAGGCAAGAGTCGCCCCTACAAATTGGAGTTTTCCAGCGCAACGCTGAGCGCACAATTGTACATTGTTCTTTGTTCATTGTTCATTGGCGAAGCAATCGCGCCGCATTGAGCACCGTGAGCGCCAGCACGCCGACATCCGCGAAGACCGCCGCCGCAATGGGCGCATCGCCCAGCACCGCCCAGAGCAGCACCGCCGCTTTCGCCGCCAGAGAAAACGCAATGTTGGCCGCCACGATGCGCCGCGTGCGCTGTGCCAGTGCGCGGACCTCCGCCAGCGCGCTCAGGTCTTCCGCCAGCAGGAGCACATCGGCCGCCTCGCTCGCCGCCTGTGTGCCCAAGCCCATGGCGATGCCCACGTCCGCCGCCGCGAGGGACGGCGTGTCGTTCACGCCGTCGCCCACAAAGGCCGTGATGCCGCCCAACCGCGTGAGCGTGTGGAGTTTGTCGGCGGGCAGCAGCTGGGCGTACACTTCATCAACCTGCGTGCACTGTGCCACAACGTCCGCTTGCGCCTGCGTGTCGCCCGTGAGTAGCACCGTGCGCTGGACACCGTTTTTTTTCAGTTTCTGGCTGATTTCCGCCGCGCCGGGGCGCAGTGCGCTCGCAAAGCGGAACGCCGCCGCCGCCACGCCGTCCACCGCCAGATACACAGGCGCATCGGACAAGGACGTGGCATCCACGCCGTACTGCGTCAACAGTCGCTTGCCACCGCAGAGCAGCTGTTGCCCAGCCACCTGCGCCACCGTGCCGCCCGCCGGGATTTCTTCGCTACTGTCCGGCGCGGGGGTGTCCCCCTGCGCGGCGGCGCGGATCGCGACCGCGAGCGGATGCTCCGAGTAGTGCTCACAGATGGCGGCCAAGCGTAAGGCCTCCTCGGCGGAAATGTCCGCCAGCGGCAGGGTTTCCGCCAGCGTGAGCGTGCCGGACGTGAGCGTGCCGGTCTTGTCAAAGGCGAAGGTGTCCGCCGTGGCGAGGGCGTCCAAAAACGTGCCGCCCTTGATGATCACGCCCTGTTTGGCCGCCGCGCCCATGCCCGCAAAGTACGCCAGCGGCACGCTGAGCACCAACGCGCAGGGACAGCTGGCCACCAAAAACGCCAGCGATTTCGTCAGCCACGTGACCCATTCGCCCGTCAAGAGCGCACCCAGGACGAACACCAGCGCCGCCGCGCCCACCACGGAGGGCGTGTAGATTTTCGCGAATTTGGCGATCAGTTTTTGCGTTTTGGAGCGGCGACCCTGCGCCTCCTCCACCATCTGCAAAATCCGCGAGGCCGCGCTGTCGCCAAACGCCGCCGTCGTGCGGATGGTGAGCAGCCCCGCGCCGTTGACCATGCCGCTGAGAACCGGCGTGCCCTCCGTGGCCTCGCGGGGGAGGCTCTCGCCCGTCAGCGCGGCGGTGTCCAGCGTGGAGCTGCCAGAGAGCACCACACCGTCCAGCGGCACGCGTGCGTGCGGCGGAATTTGCAGCAGAGCGCCCACCGCCACGTCCTGCGCCGGGACGGTCTGCACGGTATCGTCCGTCAGCAGCAACGCTTCGTCCGGGCGTATGTCCGCCAGTGCGCTGATCTCGCGGCGGCTACGCTTTTCGGCGGAGTCCTCCAGCAGTTCGCCCAAGCGAAAGAAGAGCACCACCGCCGCGCCCTCCGCAAAATCGCCGATGGCAAAGGCCGCGAGCGCCGCGATGGACATAAGCAAGGTCTCGTCAAATTCGTGCGCCCAAATGGATTTTCCCGCCGCGCGGAACACCGGCCACCCGGCCAGCAGTACGCTCGCGCCGCAGAGCGCCAGCTTGACCCAAAACGCCGCCGCGTCTGGGTACACGGGCAACAGGCTCGCCAAAAGCAGCACGCCCGCGCTGAGCAAATCCCAAGGGAATCCGCGTTTTTCTTCGTGTTCGTGGCTGTGTCCGCAGCCGCAGCAATCGCCGTCACAGTGTGCCATGGTGTGCCTCCTATTTCTTGTGTGCTAGGTGAATCAGGCCGATTTGTACGATGCACTTGACGTGGTCGTCGTCCAGTGCGTAGTAGACCGTTTTGCCGTCTCGCCGTGGCTTGACCAGCCCCGCAGAGCGCAGAATCCGTAGCTGGTGCGACACCGCGCTCTGCCCCATCCCCAGCGTTTCGGCCAGATGATTGACACACAGATCGCCCGCCAACAGTGCGCAGAGAATGCGCACGCGGGTCGTGTCCCCAAACACCTTGAAGAGCTCCGCCAGCTCGTAGAGCGCGATTTCGTCCTCGGTGGGCATGGGGTGGTCAAAGCAGTCGCAACGTGCAGTCGTTTCGTGTGTATCCATACGCCGAACCTCCTATACAATATATGAGCACTTGTTCATTTGCTGATAGTATACCATAACGCGCCCAATATGTCAACCCCTCGGATTAGGTAATAGGTAATAGTGAATAGTGAATAGGTGTTGGGATGAGGTTCGTAGGGGTGGATATCATCCGCCCGCTGTTCTAGCAGATGTCAGATGTCAGAAGTTAGAAGACAGAGGACAGAATGGCGAACCCCAAAATCTGCCCTCTGTCCTCTGAACTCTGCCTTCTAAAAAAACCACCCGCGCTGGTGCGCGGGCAGTTTTTGGGGCGCAATCAGTAGTACTCAACGCCGAACAATTGCAGGAAATTCTTGAATTGTTCGCCAAAATAGTCGAACACAATCGTGAAGAAGGCGTTGAACCAGACGGCGGTTTCCTCCAGAGAGAAAGGCAAGGACATAGCGGACTCCTTTGCGTGAAGTGATGGCTTGATTGTAACATATTGCGCCCGACTTGTCAAGCCCTTTGATTAGGTAATAGGTAATAGTGAATAGGTGTTGGGGCAATGAGGCGTGAGGAGGGGGTGAGGTTTGTAGGGGCGAGCTGTGCTCGCCCGCTGGTTATGCCTCATCCCTGAACCCTCACCCCTCATTCCTCAACGCCTCTTGTCAAGCAAGGCAAAATGGTGTATAATTAAGCGCAGAATATCGCTAGGGGCGCAGCCCCCCATATAAGAACAAGGAGCACCCCCATGGAATTCACCCCCACCCTCATCGCCGACCTGCAACAGGCCATCGGCCACGCCTTGGATGGCGCGTTTTATCAGAAGCGTTTTGCTGGGCTCGATCCCCGCGAGATTGACAGCCAGGCTGCCTTTGAGGCACTGCCCTTCACCGACAAAAACGACCTGCGCGAGGCCTACCCGCTGGGCTTGTCCGCCGTGGACGAGCGCGAAATCGTGCGCATCCACTCCTCCAGCGGCACGACCGGCACGCCCGTCATCATCCCCTACACGCGCCAAGACGTCGCCGACTGGGCGACCATGTTCGCGCGTTGCTACGCCACCGCGGGCATCACGCCGGCCGACCGCATCCACATCACGCCGGGCTATGGGCTCTGGACGGCGGGCATCGGCTTTCAGCTGGGCGCGGAAAAACTGGGCGCTATGGCCATCCCCATGGGCCCGGGCAACACCGAAAAACAGCTGCAGATGATGCAGGATTTGGGGAGCACGGTGCTGTGCGCCACGTCCAGCTATGCGCTGTTGCTGGCGGAAGAAATCGCCAAGCGCGGCCTGAAGGACAAAATCCAGCTGAAAAAAGGCGTCATCGGCAGCGAGCGTTGGGGCGAAAAAATGCGCCAGCGCATCGCCGACGAGCTGGGCGTTGCGCTCTACGACATCTACGGGCTGACGGAAATCTACGGCCCGGGCATCGGCATCAACTGCTCCCAGAGCAGCGCCATGCACCTGTGGACGGACTTTTTCTACTACGAAATCATCGACCCCAAGACGGGCGTCGCCGTGCCTGAGGGCGAAATCGGCGAGCTGGTCATCACCACCCTGCGCAAAGAGGGCGCACCGCTCATCCGCTACCGTACGCACGACCTGACCCGCGCCGTGCCCGGCGCTTGCCCCTGCGGCAGTCCCTTCCCGCGCATTGACGCGATTTTGGGGCGCAGTGACGACATGATTAAGGTCAAGGGCGTGATACTTTTCCCCGGAAAGGTGGATAGCCTCCTGAGCGGCATCGCCGACGTGTCCAGCGAGTACCAAATCATGATTGACCATCTGGGTGGCCGCGACCAGCTGACCGTGTTCTTCGAGACCGCCATCGAAAACGTCGATTTCCGCGCCGCGCTCGAACAGAACGTGCAGGCCGCGTTCAAGCAACAAATCGGCTTCCTGCCCATCGCCAAAGCCGTCGGCATGGGCGAGTTGCCGCGCTCGGAAAAGAAATCCACGCGGATTTTTGATAACAGGTATTGATTATGCGTATGGGGTACACGGCGGCAAAAGCGAGGAAGGGGATTGACAAATGAACTTTCATAAAATTGTGGTCAGCGAGCTTACAAAACTGGCGGAATTATTTACAGCATTTGACAATGACGCCTTTATCGCGCAACGCCGCAGAGAAATCGAAAGCGGCGAAACTGCGATTTTCGCGCTGGAGCAAAATGGCAGAATCATGGCTGAGATTACTGTTCGCTATTATGATACCGACGGCTACACTGATTTTTCTGAAAGAGGAAAGCGCGCATATCTCTATGCTTTGCGGGTTCTGCCAGAATATCAGGGACACGGGTTGGCACAATCGCTCACGATGCAGGTGCTGGCTGAACTGCGCAAATCGGGATATTCTGAAGCGACAATCGGCGTTGAGGACGACAACGATAGGGCAAAACATATCTACAGAAAACTGGGCTTTACAACGCTCGTGAAGCGTTGCCGCGAAACTTTCCAAGTTGACACATATGAGTTTAATCTGTATCTGAACGATGATATTTGAAAAGGAGACCTGCGCACCATGCCCAACCTACCCATCAAGCTCCTGCGCCCAGACGCAAAGCTGCCTACCCGCGCCACCGATGGCTCTGCGGGCTATGACCTGTGCGCCGTGCTCGATGCCCCGTGCACACTCGCGCCGGGCGACCACGCAGTGATTGGTACGGGCATCGCCATCGCCCTGCCGTCCAGCGACTGCGCGGCGTTTGTGTTCGCGCGGAGCGGTCTGGCGACCAAACACGGCATCGCCCCCGCCAACGCCGTGGGCGTGATTGATAGCGACTATCGCGGCGAAATCCGCGTCGGACTTGTCAATCACTATGACGCGCCCTACACCATCACCCCCGGCGAGCGCATCGCGCAGTTGCTGTTCCTGCCCGTGCTGCTCCCCGCGCTCGTCCCCGTGGACAGCCTGCCGGAAACAGAAAGAGGCAGCGGCGGTTTTGGGTCGACGGGAAGCTAGATTTTAGATGTTAGAGACTAGATGTTAGCCTTTTGGGGGCTACACCTGCTGCAATATCTTTGGCAACCAGTGATCTAAGCGTTTTCAACCCGTAGGGGCGCACGCCCCCGTGCGCCCGCTGATTCCCACAAGCTTTTGGAGAAAGGTAAAACCTAACCGAGTCATTCATTTGAATAGTAGTATTGTACATAGACAGCGGGCGCGCAGGGGCGCGCGCCCCTACAATACCAATTACAAAAACCTAACACCAATCTGTGTTATACTAAAAAAACATCTAGGACACCCATGGACACGCGCCTTCACCGCCTGAAAGACAAAGCCAACGCCCTCCCGCGCACGCCCGGCGTGTACCTCATGCGGGACGCGCGGGGGCAGATTTTGTATGTCGGCAAGGCCAAGGCGCTCAAAAACCGCGTGGGCAGCTACTTCACCCAGCAGCAGCACACCCACCTCCCCAAAGTCCGCGCCATGGTCGAGCACGTGGAAGATTTCGACGTCATCCTCACCGACACCGAGGCCGAGTGCCTCCTACTCGAGAACTCCCTCATCAAGCAACACGCCCCAAAATACAACATCCTCCTCAAGGACGACAAAGGTTATCACTATCTGCGCGTCACGCCGCCGCCTTGGAGCAACTTTTACGGCGTGCACGATGCCATGCGCGTCAAATACACCGATGGCTCGGAGTTTCTGGGCCCTTACACCAGCTCATGGTTGGTGACGCAGGTGGTCGATTCTGTCAAAAAGATCTTCCGCCTGCCGCAGTGCGCCAAAGTTTTTCCGCGCGATATCGGCAAATCGCGCCCTTGCCTCAACCACTTCATCGGCCTGTGTTCCGCGCCCTGCGCGGGCAAAATCCGCCAGGAGGACTACGCCCAGTGCGTTGCCGATGCCCTCTCGTTCCTCAAGCAGGGCGAGTCCGCCGCCGTGGCCGCCCTGACAGAGCGCATGGAATCCGCCGCCGCGCGGCTGGACTTTGAGACCGCCGCGCGTCTGCGCGACAACCTAAAGGCCATGGAAACCCTGCGCAAAAAGCAGAAAGTCGTGGAGAGCACCTACCCGAAGCAGGACGTTTTTGCGCTGGTGCGCGAGCGAGAGAAGTGCTGCCTGTGCGTCCTGCGCTTTCAGCAGGGCAAGCTCAGCGATGCCGAACACTTCCTCATCGACACCCCAGATGAGCTGCCCGAGGCGCGGCACGAGCTGCTGCTGCGCTACTACGCCATGCGCAACCCCGTTCCGCCGCGCATTGTGCTCGATGGGGAACTGGCCGAGGAAGAGATTTTGCTCCCGTGGCTACGCGAAAAAGCGGGGCGCAAGGTCGCCATCGTCCTGCCCGAAAAGGGCGAGCCCGCCCGTTTGGTGGAGATGTGCCGCAGCAACGCGGCGCAGTACCTCGCCCAGCACATGGGGCGGGCGGGCAAAACCACCGCTGCGCTCGATGAGCTGGCGAGCGTGCTGGGGTTGTCCGTGCCGCCAAAGCGCATCGAGGCCTACGACATCAGCCACACCGGCGGCGCACAGAGCGTGGCGGGCATGGTGGTGTTTCAGGACGGCGCGCCCTACAAAAAGGCCTACAAACGCTTCTCCATCAAGACGGTGCAGGGCAACGACGACTACGCCAGCATGGCCGAAGTGCTCCGCCGCCGCTTGACGCACTATCTAGCCGAAAAAGACCAGAACGACGGCTTTGGTGTCCTGCCGGACTTGATTTTGCTCGACGGCGGCGCGGGGCAGGTGCACGCCGTGTTGCCCGTCCTGCAAGAGCTCTCGCTGCCCGTGCCGCTCTTTGGCATGGTGAAGGACGGTCGCCACCGCACGCGTGCCATTGCGGCCGACGGCGGCGAAATCGCCCTCTCGTTCAAGCGGGCGGCGTTCACGCTCGTGGGGCAGATTCAGGAGGAAGTGCACCGCTTTGCCATTGCCTATCACCGCCAAAAACGCGGCAAGGCGACCCTGTCGGGCACGCTCACGCAAATCCCCGGCATTGGGGAGGGGAGAGCCAAAGCCCTGTTGCGCCACTTCAAGACCATGACCGCCATCCGCGCCGCCTCCCTAGAAGAACTCACCGCCGCCCCCGGCATGACAAAATCTAGCGCAGAAGCAGTATTTGCACAGTTTAGGGATAAGTGAAATAGGTAATAGTGAATAGTGAATAGTGAATAACTTTTCCGCAAAAGTGCCACGGTGTTTGACAGAACACAGCGGCGTATAGATTCCAACACCTATTCACTATTTACTATTACCTATTCACTATTATTCTTCCCACGGCGGCGGTTCATCGGGCGCGGGGACGAACGATGCGCCGAGGGCTGTGCGCTCGTAATATTGCGACTTGCTGATGAGCACTTTGCGCGGTTTTGAGCCCTCAAACGGCCCCACAATGCCCGCCTGCTCCAGCTCGTCAATCACGCGCGATGCCCGCGCGTAGCCCAGCTTCAGCCGCCGTTGCAAGAGCGTGGTGGATGCCATCTCCGCCTCGACCACCACCCGCACGGCCTCCTCAAAGTTCTCGTCCCGCTCGCCGTCGTCGTTCCCAAAGTCCATCGGGTCGCCGCCGCCGGGCTTCTTTTTCGTGCCCAGCTCCACCGCCAAACGGTCGATTTCGCCCAGCACGTCGGCGTTCACTTCACCGTCTGTTTGCATCGAGACAAAGCGCACCACCTGCTCCACTTCAGCGTCGCTGATGAAGCAGCCCTGCACGCGCACGGGCTTTTGCATGTCGATGGGCAGATACAGCATGTCGCCGTAGCCCAGCAACTTTTCCGCGCCGCCTATGTCCAGAATCGTGCGGCTGTCGATTTGACTGCTGACCGACAGCGCGATGCGGCTGGGGATGTTCGCCTTGATGAGCCCCGTAATCACGTCCACGCTCGGCCGTTGCGTGGCAATGACTAGGTGGATGCCCGCCGCGCGTGCCTTCTGCGCCAAGCGGCAAATCGAGTCCTCCACGTCTTTGGGCGCGATCATCATCAGATCCGCCAGCTCGTCGATGAAAATCACCATGCGCGTCAGCGGGTCAAAGTCGCCCGTGCGGGCGGCCAGCTCGTTGAAGCTGGTGATGTCCCGCGCACCGTGTTCGCTCAGCAGTTTGTAGCGTTTTTCCATTTCGCCCACCGCCCACGCCAGTGCCCCGGCCGCCTTGCGCGGGTCGCTGACCACGGGGATTTCCAGATGCGGCACGCCGTTATAGACCGAAAACTCCACCTGTTTGGGGTCGATCATCAGCAGGCGCACTTCGTCGGGCGAGGCATTGAAGAGTAGCGAGCAAATCATGGTGTTCATGCACACCGACTTGCCCGAACCCGTTGTGCCCGCGATGAGCAAGTGCGGCATTTTCGCCAAATCACAGCACATCACCTGCCCAGAGATATCGCGCCCCAGCGCCACGCACAGCTTTGAGCGCACGCGCTTATAGATGGGGCTGTCGATGATTTCGCGCAGTCCCACGGCGGATTTGTGGCGGTTGGGCACTTCAATCCCCACCGCCGCCTTGCCGGGAATGGGCGCTTCAATGCGCACGCCCACCGCCGCCAAGCGCAGCGCAATGTCGTCGGCCAGATTGGTGATTTTGTTGATGCGCACCCCTGCATCGGGCAGCAGCTCGTAGCGCGTGACGGAAGGGCCGCGGGCAATGTCGGAGATGGTCGCACGCACGCCAAAGCTCTCGAGCGTCTCCACCAGCGTGCGTGCCGTGGACTGCTCCTGCTCCTGCGCCAGCGCAGAGCCCGCATCGCGCACGCTCTCCTTGAGGATGGACAGCGGGGGAAAGTGGTACTCGCCCGGCTCGACCGCAGGGTCAGGGGTCACAAAAACTTTTTTTGCAGGCGTGGCATTTTTCGCGCGGCTTTTTGGCGCAGTGACTTCCGCCTCGTCCGGCACAATATGAAATACATCGGCGGGGATGTCGCGCTCTTCATCGGGCGCGTCTTCATCATCCTCGTCCGCATTGTCATCCTGCTTGACGGCGGACTTTCTGCGGACTTTTTTGTCGGGGACGGTCTCTTCCTTCTCGTCCGTAGCATTTTTGCCCAAGATTTTTTTCGCCCAAAGTGACACATTCCCCGCCGCAGAGAGCACGGTGTTGTGCGTCCAAAACAAAATGAGCGTCAAGAGCAGTACGCCCAAAATCAGTAGTGCCGGGACTTTGCCCATGTAGCTCAGTACGCCGCCGATGGCCGCGCCAAACGCGCCGCCAGAGCGCAGGATGCTCTCAGGCGCGAAGGCATCCGTGATTTGCGTCCAAAGGTCGCTGGCCTCTAGGTAGAAGTCCTCGCTGCACAGCAGATGCCACGCGCTCAGCAGCACCGTGCCCATCAGCCCCACATACTTGACCCGGCTCCCCGCGCCAGCGCGTCCTTTCTCGCTAGAGAACACAATCGCGCCCGCCAAAAACACGAGCACAAGCCCATACGCGCCAATGCCCAGCACGCCGCGATACACGTCGTGCATCCACAGCCAGCCAGAGCGGCCGGGCACAACGCTCACGAACAGCAGCAACAGCCCCGCCGCCAAACACAACGCCGAGCCGTGCCGCATAAAGAGTGGCTCGCGCCGCGCAAAGGGTGCGGGCGCAGTGCCTGCGCTCTTCTTTTTGGGCGTTGCTGCGGCTTTGGGCTTTGTGCTGCCGCTCTTGCCTTTTTGGGTGCTCGTGTCTTTTCTATCCTGCGCCATATCGTCCCCCCGTTTGTTCATTAGAGATTATAGCAACTTTTGCGACTTTTTGCAAGAGAGCGTACAAAAAAATGCGCGGGGGGCTGGTAATTTATTTCCTGTTGTGGTATAATACGTGACTGACCGTAAAAATCAGGTTGAACAAAACCCCGAGGAGTGCAAGATAATGAGCTTTTTGAACAAAACCGAGCTGGAAACCAATCTCTGGTCGCTGGAAATCGGCGTGCCTGCGGCGGATTTTACCGCCCAGACCGCCAAGGTCTTCCAAAAACAACGCGGCCGTATCAACGTGCCGGGCTTCCGCAAGGGCAAAGCCCCGCGCCACATCGTGGAGACGCTCTACGGCAAAGACGTTTTCTATGAAGACGCGCTGGATAACCTCCTGCCGGAGCTACTGAAAGAGGCCTACGCCGAAGGCGAGCTGGACGTTGTCGCCTCCCCGTTTGATCTGGAAGCGAAGCTGGACAACGCGCCCGAAGACATCACACTGACCGTGAAGGTCTGGACGAAGCCCGACGTGACGGTGGAACAATACGAGGGTCTGGAAGCGGAGAAGGACGAGGTGGAAGCGTCCGATGAAGACATCGACGCCGAAATCACCCGCCGCCGCCAGCGCAACAGTCGCGTTATCACCAAAGAGGGCGCAGCCGAAGAGGGCGACATCGCCACCATCGATTTTGAAGGCTTTGCCGATGACATCCCCTTTGAGGGCGGCAAAGGCGATAACTATGATTTGGAGCTGGGCAGCGGTTCGTTCATCCCCGGCTTTGAAGAGCAAGTGGTCGGGCACAGCGCGGGCGAGAGCTTTGACGTGAACGTGACCTTCCCGGAGGAGTACCACGCAGAGGATCTGGCGGGCAAAGCGGTCGTCTTCAAAGTGACGGTGCAAGAAGTCAAGCACAAAGAAGAGCCGGAACTGGACGACGATTTTGCCAAGGACTGCGGCTTTGAAGACGTGGCCGAACTGCGCGAGGGCGTGAAGACCGAACTGCTCGAACAGCGCCAAGCCCACGCGGACGAACACTTTGAGAGTAGCGTGATCGAGGCGCTCATTGACCAGGTGAGTGGCGAAATCCCCCCGCCCATGGTGGAGGCGCAGGCCAAAGAGCAAGTGCAAAACATGGCCAGAAACATCCAGCAGCAGGGCATGGAACTGGAGATGTACCTGCAGTACATCGGTCAAACGCCAGAGGAATTCCTTGAGAGCCAGTTGCCCACGGCAGAGCGCCGCGTGCGCCTAGAGCTGGCGCTGGAGAAGATTGTGGCGGCGCAGGGCTACGAAATCAGCGAAGAAGAGCAGGAAGCTGAATACGCCAAAATCGCCGAGCAATACAAGATAGACACAGAGCGCGTCAAGACGCTCATTCCCGTGGAAGACCTGACGCTCTCGCTCAAGCGCGAGAAGGCACTCAACCTTGTCAAGAGCACGGCCAAAGCCGTTCCCCCCAAACCCCAAGAGACGGAAGACGATGCAGAATAACAATGTAGGGGACGTCGTCCTCGACGTCCCGTGGTTTCAAACAATCAAAATCCACCTGTAGGGGCGGCAACCTGCCGCCCGCTGTTGAGAAGGCAGATGTCAGAGGACAGAGGACAGATATTTAGGGCATTTCTGCCCTCTGCTAGACCACGGGCGGCAGATTGCCGCCCCGACAACAATTGTACATTGCTCACCCAACTGCATAAGTGCACAACGACAAACCTATACTGAACCAAAGAAACAGGAGGCATCCCATGGCATTAGTCCCTTACGTCATTGAACAAACCAACCGTGGCGAGCGTAGCTACGACATCTTCTCGCGCTTGCTCAACGACCGCATCGTGTTGCTGAGCGACGAAGTGAACGACGCGACCGCCAGCGTGGTCGTGGCGCAAATGCTCTTTCTGGAGAGCCAAGACCCCGACAAGGACATCCACCTGTATATCAACAGCCCCGGCGGCAGCGTCACATCGGGTCTGGCCATTTACGACACCATGCAGTACCTCAAGTGCGATGTGTCCACCATCTGCATGGGCATGGCCGCCAGCATGGGCGCGTTCCTGTTCGCCAGCGGCACGAAGGGCAAGCGCCTCATTCTGCCCAACGCCGAGGTCATGATTCACCAGCCCTCTGGCGGCACGCAAGGGCAGGCCAGCGAGATTGAGATTGCCGCCAAACACATCCTGCGCACCAAAGAGCGTCTCAACCGCATTTTGGCGCAGAACACCGGCAAGTCCATTGAGCAAATCGCCATCGACAGCGACCGCGACAACTGGCTGACGGCGGAAGAGGCCGTAGAATACGGTCTGGCCGACAGCATCATCTCGAAACGCTAAACGCGCACCTGTAGGGGCGAGCTTTGCTCGCCCGCTGCCGATGATAGAAGCATCGCCCAACCAATTGCGGAGGAAAAAATATGGACGAGCGAACCCCACAGATTTATTGCTCCTTTTGCGGCAAACGCGAGGATCATGTGTTGCAGATGTTCCGCGGCACGAGCGGCTTTATTTGTGACGAGTGCGTCGAAAGCTGCTGGCACATGCTTGACGCGGATGAAAACGACATGCGCCGCCTGCCGACGGCGGCGGACGCCAGCTACCTGATGCGCCCCAAAGAAATGAAAGCGCGGCTGGACGACTACGTCATTGGGCAGGAGAACGCCAAAGTGGCGCTGTGCGTGGCGGTGTATAACCAATACAAGCGGATGCTCCTGCGCCCGAAAAGTCGCGACCAGGTGGAGCTACAAAAGAGCAACATCCTCATGCTGGGACCCACGGGTACGGGTAAAACCATGCTCGCGCAGACCCTCGCGCGTATCCTCAACGTGCCCTTCGCCATTGCCGACGCCACCACCCTCACCGAGGCGGGCTACGTGGGTGAGGACGTGGAGAACATCCTCCTGCGCCTGATTCAGGCGGCGGACTACGATGTGGAACGCGCCCAGCACGGAATCATTTACGTGGACGAAATCGACAAAATCGGTCGCAAGAGTGAGAACGCCTCCATCACGCGGGACGTGAGCGGCGAGGGCGTGCAGCAGGCACTGCTGAAAATCATTGAGGGCACGGTGGCCAACGTCCCCCCCGGGGGCGGCCGCAAGCATCCCCAGCAAGAGTATGTGTCCATCGACACCACCGATATCCTCTTCATCATGGGCGGCGCGTTTGACGGGCTGGAGCAGATTGTGGAACGCCGCTTGGGCGGTTCGGCACTGGGCTTTGGCGCGGATGTGCGTAGCAAATCGAGCCTGTGGCAGGGCGAGCTGATGGGGCACGTCATCCATCAGGATCTGGTGCGTTTCGGGCTGATTCCCGAACTCGTGGGGCGTATCCCCGTCCTGACCGCACTGCAAGAGCTGGACGTGGACGCGCTGGTGACCATCATGGCCAAACCCAAAAACGCCATCGTCAAGCAGTACCAAGCGCTCTTTCACTTTGACGGCGCACGCCTGAGCTTTGAGCCGGCGGCACTGTCCGCCATCGCCGAAAAGGCGCTGGAGAAAAAGACGGGTGCGCGTGGTCTGCGCTCCATCATGGAGAACCTGCTCACGCCGCTCATGTTTGAGCTGCCCAGCGACCCCACGATTGAAGAAATCACCATCACGGCGGCCTGCGTCAACAACAACGCCGCCCCCATCATCGAGCGCAACCCCGCCCGCGTGCGCAAACACCTACAGGCCAGCTGAACACGTGTATAAAAAGATCCTCTTTTTAACAGAGGATCTTTTTGTTGCTGTAGGGGACGCCGCCCTCGGCGTCCCGTGGTCTAGATGTTATACGATTCCGTTTTAGAAATCCTTCCGTAGGGGGCGATGTCCACATCGCCCCGTTTGTCTATGATCACAATTAACACTATTCCGTATTAAGAATCCTTCCGTAGGCACAACCATTGCCTGTGCCCTGCGGGTATGGTTGCCCCGATAATGTGTTTTGCGTAAAGGGCGACCACAAGGGTCGCCCCTACATCTGTCCTCTGCCTTCTGTCATCTAAAAAGCCACGAACAGAGCATGTAAATCCCCGGCAGTGTGCCGGCACTGAGCAGCGTGCTGATAAAAATCACCTGCGCGGCGTAGGCGGAATCGGAGCGGTAGCGGTCGGCGATGACGGACAGACTGGTTTGCGGCGGCATCGCAATTTGTAGCGCAATCACCGTGAGCATCACGGGCGCGACGCCGCGTTGCGGGATGCCTAAGATCCACAATATCCCCAGAAAAAGCAGCGGCACGAGAACCATTTTGATGACGCACAGCGACCAGATTGAGACAGATTTCAGCGCATCCTTGAGTTTTGTGCCCGCCAAAACAGAGCCGATGAACAGCATCGACAGCGGCACGGTGGTCTCGCCCAAACGTGCCAGCGGCGCGTGCAGAATCTCTGGCAGGGGGAGGCGCAGGGCAAAGAGTGCCAGACCGATGAGGTAGCCCACCGTGTTGGGATTCATCAGGTATTTCAGCTCCAGCTTGGCGTCGCCGCCCTGCGCGTGCCGATTGAGGAAATACACGCCCGCGCTCCAGAGCACTAGGTCGTTGGCCATGGAAAAGAGGATGGCGTAGAACAGGCCGCGTGCCCCCAGCACGGCGGAAATGAGCGGATAGGCCAGAAAGATCACATTGCCGAACGCGCCCAAATATGCGTGAATGAGCGTGCGTTCTGGCGGCACTTTCAGTCGCTTGCCCACGCGATAGTTGACCGCCAATAGCAGCACAATGGCGCACAGCCCAACGCCCAACACCGTGCCCATCTCGCCCAGCGGCACTTGTGTCACGTCTTGGTCAGAGAGCGACACAATCACCAGCGCCGGCAAGCTCACGCTGGTGATGAGTTTGGAGATGCTCTTGCCCAAATTCGGCACAAGACGCGTTTTTTCGACAACAAAGCCCACGGCGATGGAAATCGCCAGAAACAAAATGGGCGACAAAACCGCCGTGAAACTCTCCACGCTGCCTCCAAAATTTATGTGCTGGGGTGTGCACTGATTGAATCGCTATTGTCTGTAGGGGCGGCAATCCGCCGCCCGTTGATCCCTAAAAGCACGGGCGACCGGGACGGTCGCCCCTACATTAGACGTTATGCCCCAATCATGTAGTTGGCCACGCCCACGCGCTGGCCGCCGCGCAGATACACCCGTGGAACGCGCTTGTTGATGCCGCACAGCAGCTCGTAGGGGATCGCGCCCACGGCCTGCGTCAGGGCAACGGCGGGGAGCGTCTCGTCGCCGTCGTGCCCGAAGACGGTGACGCGGTCGCCGGGCGCGGCATTGGGCACGGCGGAGATATCCAACACGCACTGATCCATGCACACGCGTCCCAAAATGGGCACGGCCTGCCCGTTCAGTAGCATATGTCCCCGCCCACCAGAGAGCCCGCGAAAGTAGCCGTCGGCATAGCCCACGGGCACGGTGGCCGAGAGCGTGGGGCGATCCGTCACCAGCGTGCTGCCATAGCTCACGGGTGCGCCAGCGGGTAACAGCTTGACCTGCGAGAGCACGGTCTTCATCTCCATCACTGGGCGCAGTTCGTCCGCGAGGGGAAAATCGGGCGTGGGCACGATGCCATAGAGCGCGAGACCGGGGCGGATCAAGTCCATGTGATTCTCTGGATAGAGCAGTGCCCCGGCGGAATTGCAGCAATGGCGCAGCGCGAACGTCACGCCCCGCGTACGCAGTATTTCCACGCACTGCGTGAACAGCGCGGCTTGCTTTTGCGTGAACGCGCCGCCGTGCGCGGCATCGTCCGCCTGCGCAAAGTGGGTGAAGATGCCCTCCGCCGCCAGCGCGGGCAGGGCGCAGGTGGTCGCGATGTCATCGAGCACGGGGCTGTCGTGGGCGGCATCCTGATAGAAAAAGCCCAGCCGGCTCATGCCCGTGTCGACTTTGATGTGCACCCGCACGCGCACGCCGCCGGCCGCCGCGGCGGCATTGAGCGCACGCGCGTTGTCGAGATCCAGCACGGCTTGCGTGATGTTGTGTTTCGCCAGCGTGGTGGCATAGTGCGGCGGGGTGTAGCCCAGAATCAGGATGTTGACCTGCGGCGCGGCAGCGCGCACTTGCAGGGCCTCCTCCAGATTGGAGACGGCGAACCAGCCGCAACCCTCAGCGGCCAGCGCATGGACGCACTGCGTCACGCCGTGGCCGTAGGCGTCCGCCTTGACCACCGCCATCACGGCGCAGCCCTGTCCCGCCAGCGCACGCAGACGCGCGAAATTGTGCGCCAGCGCGTCCAGATGTATTTCGAGCCACGCTCGTTGAAAAAAGTTGTCCAATGGTGCACCTTGTTGTTGGGATTTCTATAAGTATAGTATTGTCTAAGTCGCTTGTCAAGAACTACAGCGCCAATACCACCGTGCCCACGGTGATGAGAATGCCGCCGACGATGGATTTCCAGTCCGCTTTTTCGCCCAGAAACGCAAACGCCAGCAGCATGGAGAGTACCACAGAGAGTTTGTCGATGGGCACCACGCGGGAGGCCTCGCCCAGTTGGAGCGCTTTGTAGAAAAACAGCCACGACAGCCCCGTTGCTAGGCCAGAGAGAAGCAGGAAAAGCCAGCTCTTCTGGGCGATGTTCGCGATACCCGTCTGCTTGCCCGTGAGGAAAACGATGCCCCAAGCCATTATTAGCACCACCACAGTGCGCAGGGCGGTGGCCAGCGTAGAGTCCACGCCGTCCAGCCCGGCCTTGGCCAAGATGGAGGTCAGCGCGGCGAACACCGCCGAGAGTATGGCATAGAGTAGCCACATGGGAAAGCCTCCAGCTTTTTGGTGAAAGGGTTCATGATTTTCATCCGTAGGGGCGGCAACCTGCTGCCCGTTGATTCCCACAGACGCTACATTTTACACAGCGGGCGATCGCAACTCGCCCCTACAGTGGGGCACTAAAGTTCAAACGTCTGTTGCCCGGGCGGCTCTAACCCCAAATGCCGATAGCCCGCCGCCGAGACGCAGCGTCCGCGCGGGGTGCGCTTGAGGTAGCCCAGCTGCATCAGGTACGGCTCGTACACGTCCTCAATGGTCACGCTCTCTTCGCCGATGACCGCCGAGATGGTCTCGAGCCCCACAGGGCCGCCGCCGTAGTTCTCAATCATGCTGCGCAGGAGCAGACGGTCGACGTTGTCCAGCCCCATACTGTCGATTTCTAGCCGCGTCAGGGCATTGTTCGCGCCCTCGCGTGAGATTTCGCGCTCGCCCATGACCTGCGCGAAGTCGCGCACACGGCGCAGCAGACGGTTGGCGATGCGCGGTGTGCCACGACTGCGCTGGGCGATTTCGTGCGCCCCGTCGGCACTCACGGCAATGCCCAAAATCCCCGCCGAACGCACGACAATTTGCGCCAGCTCCTTGGGACTATACAGCTCTAAGCGCAAAATCACCCCAAAGCGATCGCGCAACGGCGCGGAGAGCTGCCCCGCGCGGGTCGTCGCGCCCACGAGCGTAAAGTGCGGCAAATCCAGCCGAATGCTGCGGGCGCTGGGTCCTTTGCCGATGATGATGTCCAGCGCACCGTCCTCCATGGCGGGGTAGAGAATCTCCTCCACGGAGCGTTCCAGCCGGTGGATTTCGTCGATGAACAGCACATCGCCTTCGCTCAGGTTGGTCAGCAGCGCCGCCAAATCGCCCTGTTTTTCAATGGCAGGGCCGGAGGTGACGCGAAAGTGCACGCCCATTTCGTTGGCGACAATGCCCGCCAGCGTCGTCTTGCCCAAGCCCGGCGGGCCATACAGCAACACATGGTCGAGCGATTCGCCGCGCTGCTTGGCCGCCTCAATATACACGGCCAGATTGTCCTTGACCTTGCCCTGCCCAATGTATTCCCCGAACGCGCGGGGGCGCAGGCTCAGTTCCGTGGTCTCGTCGGCGGCGGTGTATTCGGGCGCAACGATACGGTTTTCAAAATCGGGTTCCATTCGGACTCCTCTGTGCCACATTTTGCGGCGTTTTTGCGCACGACTCGCGCAGGTCTTAATTATACCATTTTTGGCGTGGTGCGTCAAATGAGAGGGCAGAGGTCAGAGGGCAGAAGACAGAGGGCAGAGACGCGCCCAAATAATCTGTCCTCTGTCTTCTGATTTCCGTCCTCTGAAAAAGCGAGACTTGTAATCTTTCGGCGTTTATGCTATAATGGTGTCGCAGTTGGGTCTAATCCAAAAATAGGCGCAGGTTCTTTGTTTGCGCTTATGAGGCGGAGGGTCATATGACCAAGAAAAATATATATTTAGCACAGGTGGATACGTTGCGAAAATTGCCAACGCATTACACTGTGTATTTGCCCTATGCCGTTGGCACGCTGTGGGCTTATGCCAAGCAGTCTGCAGACGTGTCCGAAAACTATCAATTGGCCGAAATGCTCTTTATGCGCGACCCCGTCGAGGACGTTGTCGCCCGGATGGACAACCCATTTTTGGTCGGCTTTTCGTGCTATATCTGGAGCACAGAATACAACAAAGCGCTGGCGCAGGCCGTGAAAAAAGCGTTTCCAGACTGCTATATCCTCTTTGGCGGACACAACGTGCCCGCCGACGGCGTGATGCTCGATGAGCTGCCGTATGTGGACTTTTTGATGCACGATGAAGGCGAAATTCCGTTCCAAGCCCTGCTGATAGAGCTAGCCAAAGAAACCCCCGATTGGCGCAATGTCCCGGCCATTTCGTTCCGCACCGCCGAGGGCACGCAGACCAATCCGACCGCGGTGGCCGATTCTGTGGAAGATTTTCCTTCGCCCTACCTTGAGGGTCTGTTTGACGCAATCGTCGAGCGCTATCCCCATATCCAGTGGAGCACCGTTTGGGAGACCAACCGCGGCTGTCCCCACCACTGCGCCTATTGCGATTGGGGCGAAAAAAAGTCCCGCGTGCGCCCGTTTTCCATGGAGCGCCTGCTCGCCGAAATCGAGTGGATCAGCACGCACAACGTGGGCTTTGTGTATGGCGCGGACGCCAACTTTGGGATTCTCCCGCGCGATGAGGGCTTGCTCGATGCGCTGGCAGAGGCCAAAAGCCGCACGGGTCTGCCGCGCCTGTTTGACGTGAACACCACCAAAATCTTCAACGACCAAACCTTCCGCATCACCGAAAAGCTCAACGCCAGCGGCCTAGACCAAACCGGCGCGAGCTTTTCGGCGCAGAGCTTGTCGCCCGTGGTGCTGAAAAACATTGGTCGCGTGAACATTGACGAAGAGAAAGTGCGCCAGTGGCTGGCGCGTTGCCGCAAGGCGGGCTACCGCACCCATACGGATCTCATCATCGGCCTGCCGGGCGAAACGCTGCAGAGCTATTGCGCGGGTGTGGAGAAAATGTTCACGCTCGGGCAGCACGAGGGCATCCGCTATTTCCCCTGCAATCTGCTCGTCAACGCCCCCATGGCCGACCCCGCCTACCGCGAAAAACACGGCATCCACACCATCCGCACCATCTTCCGTCTGACCATGGAGGCCGCGCCCGACCCCATCGATGAATTCATTGATGTTGTCGATGCCACCGCCACCATGCCGTACCCCGACAGTTTCACCGCCATCTACTTCATGCAATTGGTGCACGGCGCACACTGCTTTGGCTTGTTGCGCTTTATCGCGATGTTGCTCCATACGGAAGGCATCGTCTCCTACGCAGACTTCTACCTACATCTGCTGGATTTTTGCAGTGCGCATGAAGACACGCTCATCGGTCAGACGGTAGGTCATATGTGCCAAAACTTTTTCGACATGGCGCATGGAAAAGAGACGCAGCCGCTGCAGATAGAGGGTTTCAGCTATGGGCGCATGGGGCATGACCAATATTTCGTCGCCCGTGCCTTGCTCGATCCTGAGCGTTTCTATGCGGACGTGGACGCGTTTTTGCAGCAGTTTTCTATTGCGCCAGAGCTGCGCGAGCAGTTGCTAAAGTACCAGCGCGAGAGCCTCCTCATGCCGGGCGGAACGGAAAAAACACGGGCGTTCGACTACGATTTCCCGGCGTACTTCCACGCAATCTACGAAGGCACGCCGATCCCGCTGGTCAAACGACCTGTGCGCTTGCGCTTTCGCTTTGAGGAGGGCACAACCGATGCCGACCTTGTGAGCCCGCAAAAGTACTTTCACGCCATCGTGCAACTGGGGCGGTTCACCAGCAAGGCATTCTACAAAATCGAAGAGCAGTCTTAAGCCTGCGGGCACTACGAAAGAAGGGGGCGTTGGATGAAAGCGGTACTTCTGGCGGGCGGCTATGGCAGACGCATGGCGGACGCGTATCCCGCCGTCCCCAAGCCCATGATCGCCATCGGTGGGCGACCGTTGCTGTGGCATATCATGCAGATTTACGCGCACTACGGCGTGCAGGATTTCATCGTCTGCGCGGGCTTTGGGCAACAGGTGATCCACGACTATTTTTCGCCCGGTGTATTGCCCGGTTGCCATGTGACGGTCGCCGACACGGGGCTGGACACCACAACGGCGGGGCGCATTTTGCGCGTGCGTGAGTTATTGGCGGACGCGCCGTTTTTCCTCACCTACGGCGATGGCGTGGCGGACATCAACATACAGGCACTGCTGGATTTTCACCAAAAACAGCAAAAGGCGGCCACCATCACCGTTGTGCTCGAAACGCCGCATTTTGGCGCGGTGGAGCTGGGCGAAACGGGGCTTGTCACCGCGTTCCGCGAAAAAAATCCGCTCGACAGCCGCCGCATCAATGGCGGTTTTATGGTCTTTGAACCGGCGATTTTTGACTACCTCACGCCCGAAGCCGCCCTAGAGTGCGCCCCCATGACAAGCCTTGTGCAGGTCGAACAGTTGGCGGGCTATGCCCACGACGGCTTTTGGCAGTGCATGGATACGCCGCAGGACAAGCAGCTGCTCGAAGAGCTGTGGAACGGCGGAAACGCGCCATGGAAAGTCTGGTGAAGAATGCAAACACTACAGGAATTCTATCAAGGGCGGCGCGTTTTTGTGACCGGGCACACCGGCTTTAAGGGCGCGTGGCTCTCGCAAATGCTCCGCTTGTTCGGAGCGGAAGTGACGGGCTATGCCCTCGCGCCGCCCACCGATCCTTCGCTCTACCAGCTACTGGATTTAGCGCACGAAATGACCAGCGTCATCGGCGATGTGCGCGATTTTTCTGCGCTGAAAGCGGCATTTGACAAAGCCCAGCCAGAGATCGTCTTGCATCTGGCGGCGCAACCCATCGTGCTCACGGGCTACAGCGACCCGCGCGGGACATACGACACCAACGTCATGGGCACGGTCAATCTGCTGGAATGCGTGCGGGGCGCGGCGAGCGTGCGCAGTGTCGTCAACGTCACCACCGACAAAGTCTATCGCCGCCACGAAAAGGCGCAGGAATACCACGAAGAGGACGTGCTCAATGGTTTTGACCCCTATTCCAACTCCAAAAGCTGTTCGGAACTGGTGACCAGTTGTTACGTCAACAGCTTCTTTGCGGCGGGGCAGCCGCCCGTGTCCACCATGCGTGCGGCCAACGTCATCGGCGGCGGGGACTTTGCCGCCAACCGCATCATCCCCGACTGCGTGCGTGCTAAGCGCACGCAAAAACCGCTGGTGCTGCGCAATCCCCACGCCGTGCGCCCCTATCAATATGTGCTTGAGCCGTTGGTGGCGTATCTGCTGCTGGCCATGCGCCAGTGTGAAGAGCCGGCCCTGGCGGGCGCATACAACATTGGGCCGGGCGCGGAGGGTTGCGTGCGCACGGAGGAGATTGTGCGCTTGTTCCAACAAGCCACCACCGCGCCAGAGACCATCGCCCAGCCCAACGCGGCCGCGCCTTATGAATCCGACTTTTTGTCGCTGGACTGCGCCAAAGCACGCGAAAAACTGCATTGGCAGCCCACCCTGTCCGTTGCCCAAGCGGTGGCGTTGACCGCCCAGTGGGTAGATGCGTGGCTGGGCGGCGAAGACCTCAAAGCGTTTTCGCGGGCGCAAATCGCGTTTTTCTTGCAGGAATGGGCAAAACAAGGATGTGCGTGAATGCGCCTTTCGGATGCCGGCGATATATAGAGGATTGAGGGAAACGAATGCAGACACAAGCCCAGGCACGGGCAGAGATTTTGGCGCAGGTGCGCCGTTATTGCGATACCTACCACGCGCCGAGCGCGTATACCCCCGGGGCGCGCATCGAATACGCCAAGCGCGTGTACGACGGCGACGAAATGACGGCGCTGGTGGATGTCGCGCTGGATTTCGTCCTGACGGCCGATCGCTATGCCGCGCAGTTTGAAGCGGACTTGGCGGCGTACTTAGGTGTGCGGCACTGCCTGCTGGTCAATTCCGGCTCTAGCGCCAATCTGCTGGCGTTCAGTGCGCTCACGTCCCCCTTGTTGGGCGACGCCGCTGTGCGTCCGGGCGATGAGGTGCTCACCGTCGCCGCCAGCTTCCCCACCACCATCGCGCCCATTGTCCAGTTCGGCGCAGTACCCGTCTTTGTGGATGTCACCCTCCCGCAGTATAACATCGATGTCGCCCAGTTGGAGACGGCGTATTCCCCTCGCATGAAAGCGGTGTTTTTGGCGCATACTTTGGGCAATCCCTTCAACATTGCGGCGGTCAAGGCGTTTTGTGCGGCGCATAAGCTCTGGCTGATTGAGGACAACTGCGATGCGTTGGGCGCGGAGTATACCTTGGACGGAACAACAGCCCGCACGGGCACGTTTGGCGATATCGGCACGTCCAGCTTCTATCCGCCGCACCACATGACCACGGGAGAGGGCGGCGCGGTCTACACAAACCACGACCAGCTGGCGCAGATTCTGCGCTCCCTGCGCGATTGGGGACGCGGCTGCGTCTGTCCCGCCGGGCAAGACGACCTCTGCGGGGCGCGGTTCGATGGCCAATTCGGCACGCTGCCGCCGGGCTATGACCACAAATATGTCTACACCCACTTGGGCTACAACCTCAAGGCCACGGAGATGCAGGCCGCCATCGGTTGCGCACAGCTGAAAAAGCTTCCGGACTTCATCGCCCAGCGCCGAGCCAACTTTGCGCTTTTGCACGAACGGCTAATGCCCTTGCAGGATTTCCTCATTTTGCCTGTCGCCACCGAAAACGCCCAGCCCAGCTGGTTTGGCTATCCCATCACCTGCCGCGCACCTATCAGCCGAAACGCCCTTGTGCGTGCGCTCGAAGCGCAGGACATCCAAACGCGGATGCTGTTTTCGGGGAACATTGTGCGCCACCCCTGTTTTGCGGCGCTCTCGCCCGACGCATACCGCATAGTCGGCGACCTGACGAACAGCGACCGCGTCACCGAGAGCACCTTCTGGGTGGGTGTCTCCCCAGCACTGACCCCGCCGCATCTGGCGGCCATGGCGGACGCGATTGTCCGCGCAATTGGGGGCGGAGGTTGTAACGCGTGACACAACGAGTATCGGACTATATCGCGGATTTTCTGGCTGCGCATGGCATCCACGACGTCTTTAGCATCGTGGGTGGCGGGGCAATGTACCTCAACGCCGCTTTGGGCAACCATGCCGATTTGCGCTGCGTCTATAACCACCACGAGCAGGCCTGCGCCATGGCGGCGGAGGCCTATGCCCGCGTGGAGAACCGCATCGCCGCCGTGTGCGTCACCAGCGGGCCGGGCGGCACAAACGCCCTCACGGGCGTGCTGGGCGGCTGGCTGGACAGCATCCCCATGCTCGTAATCTCGGGGCAAGTGCGCTACGACACCACCGCGCGCTCTACCGGGCTGCCGCTGCGCGCCATGGGCGATCAGGAGTTCGACATCACCCGCGCCGCCGCCTCCATGACCAAATACGCCCACATGGTTGTCGACCCACAAAGCATTCGTTTTTGCTTAGAAAAAGCCCTGCATCTCGCACTCACTGGGCGACCGGGCCCTTGCTGGCTGGATATCCCCCTAGACGTGCAGGGTGCGCTGATTGACCCAGACACATTGCCTGGCTTTGCGCCCGAGACAACAGAAGAGACCATCCCGCCCATGGATACGGCGACCGTGTCGGCGGTCATCAATGCGATCCAACGCGCTCGCCGCCCCGTGCTGTATGCGGGCAATGGCATCCGCCTCTCTGGGGGCTACGCGGAATTTTTGCAAGCCGTCGAGGCGTTGGGTGTCCCTGTGGTGACGGGTTGGGACAGCATCGACCTCTTGTGGGACACGCACCCGCTCTACGTGGGGCGCGGCGGCATGATGGGCGACCGCGCGGGGAATTTCGCGGTACAAAACAGCGATCTGCTCATCGCCCTGGGTAACCGCCTGAGCATACGGCAGGTGGGCTACAACTGGAAAAGCTGGGCGCGTGCGGCGTACAAAATCATGGTGGACATCGACAAAACGGAGCTACAAAAGCCCACCATCCAAATCGATTTGCCCGTGCACGCGGATGCGCGGGATTTTCTGCGTGCCTTGCTCGCGGCACTGCCGGCCGAAGAAACGCCGCTCTTTGGCGGCGACGACTGGCGTGCGCAATGCCAAAAGTGGCGGCAAGCGTATCCCGTGGTGCTGCCCCGGCACTGCACCGCAGGCGAGAGAGCCAACGTCTATTGTTTCATCAAAGAACTCAGCCGCCGCCTGCCCGAAGGGGCGCAAACCGTGGTGGGCAACGGTTCGGCCTGCGTGGTGGGCAGCCATGCCTACGAAATCAAAGCGGGGCAGCGGTTTATCATCAATTCCGGTGCGGCCTCCATGGGCTATGACCTGCCGGCGGCCATCGGCGTGCGCTTTGCGAGCGGGGGCGGCGAAGTCGTCTGCGTCACGGGGGACGGCAGCATCCAGATGAATCTGCAGGAGTTGCAGACCATCGTGCACCACCAGTTGCCCATCAAAATCTTTGTCATCAACAATGAGGGCTATCACTCCATTCGCCTGACCCAGCAGGGACACTTTGCCGACCTGCCGCGCACGGGCATTGGCCCAGAGAGCGCGGACTTGTCCTTCCCATCGCTGGAAAAACTGGCCGCGGCCTATGGTCTGCCGTATACTTGCCTGTACACAAACGAAGACATGCCGCAGCTGGGTGAGATACTCGCACAGCCCGGCGCGTGCCTGTGTGAAGTGATGGTGTCGCCCAGTCAGCCTTTCGAGCCCAAAGCCGCCGCCAAACGCCTGCCGGACGGCACACTCTATAGTCCGCCGCTGGAAGATTTAGCCCCCTTCTTGCCACGGGAGGAGCTGCGGGGAAACATGTTCATCCCCCTCCTAGAGGAGCGTGCGCCGTGAAGAGAATACTCAGCCATGCCCTCATCACCGGGGGCACGAGCATGTTGGGGCAGGCGTTGGCGCGGCACTTGCACAAGCAAGGCGTAGTGGTCACGCTGCTTGTCCGCCCAGATTCCCCGCGTTTGCACGCTGTCCCAGCGAGCGAAAACGTCCGCTTGATCCCCTGCGACTTAGCCCATCTGTCCACACTTTCCGCCGAGAAAATCGGCACTTGCGATGCGTTTTTCCACTTAGGCTGGGTGGGCACGCGGGGGCGCGAGCGCGACGATGCCGCGCTACAGGCGCAGAACGTGCAGTACACATTAGAGGCCGTAAAACTGGCGGCGCGGCTACAGTGCGCGGTGTTCGTGGGCGCGGGGTCACAGGCGGAATACGGGCACGCCCCGCCGCCCCTCACCCCCACAACGCCCACCCACCCCGTCACCGCCTACGGCAAAGCCAAACACGCGGCGGGGCACTTATCCGCCGAGGCGTGCCGCGCACAGGGCATCGACCACGTTTGGGCGCGTATCCTGAGCGTCTACGGGCCGGGTGACCACCCCGACACCATGATGATGTCCTGCATCCAGTCGCTCGTGTGCGGCGAACCTATGGCGTTCACCGCTGGAGAGCCGCTCTGGGACTATCTCTACAGCGCGGATGCCGCGCGGGCGCTGGCGCGCATGGCATTATCTGGAAAAAACGGCACAAACTATCCCTTGGGGAGCGGACACGCGCGTCCCCTGAAGGAATACATTCTCGAGGCGCGGGACGTCCTGCGCCCGGGGCAGACGATGCAGTTGGGCGCACTGCCCACGCCGCCCGGGCAAGTCTCGCTGGCGGCGGACATCAGTCCACTCACGCGCGACACGGGCTTTGTGCCCCAAGTGCCCTTTGCAGAGGGTGTCCGCCGAACGGCGAATTGGATCAAGGAGCAGACGCAATGAAAAAAATCAGCATTCTCATCCCCACCTATAACGAGGCCGACAACCTGTCGCTACTCTATGATGTCGTGCGGGCGCAATTGTTGGCGCTGGCGGATCGCTACGACTACGAAATCGTCTTCATCGACAACAAGTCGACCGACGGCACGCGTGCCATCATCCGTCAGCTTTGCGCCAAAGACGAGCGCGTGAAGGCCATTTTCAACGCACGCAACTTTGGCTCAGGTGTGTCGTCCTATTACGGCAGTCTACAGACCACGGGGGACTGCACCATTGGCATGTGCGCGGACTTTCAAGATCCGCCGGAGTACATCCCGCAAATGATTGAAGCTTGGGAGCAGGGCAGCAAAATCGTCTGCATGGTCAAAACGCAAAGCCGCGAGCACAAAGGTCTGCGCTTTGTCCGCACGCTCTATTACAAAGTCCTCAACCGCTTTTCGGATGTGGCGCTCATTGAGCACTTCTCATCCTTTGGGCTTTGGGACAAAAGCGTCATGGACATTGGCCGGCGTTGGGGCGAGCGAGTCCCTTTCCTGCGCGGCATGACGGCGGAGGCGGGCTATGGGATTACCATCCTGCCCTACACGCAACAAAAACGCCGCAAGGGCAAGTCCTCCTATCGTTTCTTCAAACTGTATGACGACGCCATGGTCGGCATCACCCGCTACACCAAAGTGGGACTGCGCCTAGCGACGCTGTTGGGCGTGCTGCTCAGCGGCGTGAGCGCACTGATTGCAGTCGTTTTGCTCATTGTAAAACTGGCCAGCGGGGACGCGAGCCCGCTGGGACTGGGTGCGCTGGGCTTGGGGTTGTTTTTCCTGGGCGGTGTCCAGCTGTTCTTCATGGGCATGTTGGGGGAATATATCCTGAGCATCCAGCGCTACAGCATGAATCGCCCCTTGGTGTTTGAGGAAGAGCGCATCAATTTTGACGAGAAGGCGGGGGAGTAGATGCAAACAAAGCCCATCGCCTTGGTCTTTGGCGCAGGTTCGGGGGCACTGTCCCTTCTGCCGATGATGCAAGCGCAATATGACCTGCGGGCGATATTGGACAACGACCCGCAAAAATGGGGCAGCGAGATTCAGGGCATCCCCGTTTGCGCCCCCCAAACGCTGTTGGAGATTGAGCACGACAAAATCCTCATCGCCAGCGGCCACGGCGTGTCCGAAATCGTGGCGCAGCTGCTCGCGCTGGGCGTGCCCTATGCGCACATCGATGCCGACTTGGTCTACGCCGCCCAAAAGCCCCGCGTCCTCTTTCTGGAAAAACTCGCAGCACTTATGATCGAAGAGGGGACACAGGGCGCGGTGGCGGAAGCCGGTGTTTTCCGCGGCGAATTCGCGCGGGAAATCAACCGCGTGTTCCCCGCAAAAACGCTCTATTTGTTCGACACGTTCGCGGGCTTTGACGCGCGGGACGTGTCGATTGACCGCGCCCACGCGTATTCCCAGCGGGAGGGTGCGCAGTTTCGCGAAACGAGCGAAGAAGTGGTGCTCAGCCGAATGCCGCACCCAGAAAAGTGCGTCTTGCGGCGGGGCTATTTCCCCGACACCACGCAGGGGCTGGAGGCGCAGTACTGCTTCGTGAGCCTAGACATGGATCTATACCAACCCACACGCGCGGGGCTAGAGTACTTCCTGCCGCGCATGGAAAAAAACGGCGTGATTTTGCTACACGACTATTTTTCCGACGAATACATAGGCGTGAAACAGGCCGTGCAGGATTACGAAAAAGAACACGGACAGCTCCGCCTATTCCCTATAGGCGACCTATGGAGCATTGGTATTCAATGAACAATTGACAATGAACAATGTACAATTGTCGTAGGGGCTTTTCTGTGCTCGCCCGCTGATTCTCACAAACACAGCGGGCGGCAGGTTGCCGCCCCTACAGAATGCGGACGCATCATCGGTATGTACCTGTAGGGGCGCACGCCCCGCCTGTGCCCTGCGGGTATGCACCCGCTGAACCCCCAGAAACACTATGATTCCCCCGCGGGCGACCGAGGACGGTCGCCCCTACAGGCAATTGTTCATTGTCAATTGTTAATTGTTAATTGATAAACATGCAGTCGCCGAACGAAAAGAATCGGTATTGTTCCCGCACGGCCTCGGCGTAAGCCGCCAGCGTTTCCTTGCGCCCCAGCAGGGCGCTCACCAGCATGATCAGCGTGCTCTGCGGCAGATGAAAGTTTGTCAGTAGCCCATCAATCACGCGGAACTCGTAGCCCGGATAGATGAAAATATCGGTCCAGCCTTCGGCAGAAGGCAGAGGGGAGAGGGGAGAGGACAGATTTTGCCCGCTCTGCTCTCTGCCTTCTGACATCTGCCCTCTGCTTTCTAAAGTGCGGCAACAGGTTGTGCCAACGGCAATCACGCGGCCGCCGGCGGCTTTGGTTTCGTCAATGGCCTTTGCGGTTTCGGGCGGGATGCTGTACCACTCGCTGTGCATGTGGTGTGCCTCTATGCTTTCCGCCTTGACGGGGCGGAATGTCCCCAGCCCCACGTGCAACGTGATGGTCGCCACGCGCACGCCCTTGGCGCGTAGTGCGTCCAGCAGCTCAGGCGTGAAGTGCAAGCCCGCCGTGGGTGCGGCGGCAGAGCCCAGTGCCCGCGCGTAGACCGTCTGGTAGCGACTCTTTTCGCGCAGCTTTTCGGTGATATACGGCGGTAGCGGCATCTCGCCCAGCGCATCGAGCACTTCCAGAAACTGGTCGCTGTAGGAAAAATGCACCACGCGGTTGCCGTCCGCCTGCACTTCACGCACTTCGGCGTGTAGCGTATGGTCGGCATCACCAAACACAAAGCGTGCCCCCGCCTTGGCGCGTCTGCCGGGTTTGGTGAGGCATTCCCAGTTATCCCCACCCAAATCGCGCAGGAGCAGCAGCTCCATGGGCGAACCCGTCTTCTCGCTGACGCCCAAAAGCCGGGCGGGCATCACCTTGCTGTCGTTGAGCACCAAACAGTCGCCCGCGTGCAGTGCGTCCACAATGTCGCGGAAGTGGCCGTGCCGCCACGCGCCCGTGGTCTTGTCCAGCAGCATCATCCGTGCGCCATCGCGGCGTTCGGTGGGGTGCTGGGCAATCAGCTCTGGCGGCAAAAAATAATCAAAATCGCGCGTTTGCATGGGTGCTCCTGTTCTAGATACTAGATTTTTGAAACAAAACGTTTTTGTCGTCCTTGTTGTCGTCCTTGTTAAAGAAGAGAAGAAAGGTATTGGCGCAGAATCTAACATCTAGCATCTAGGTTGACTTTTCGCGTGAATACTGGTACAATATTATATCGCGTTTCGCGCGAGAATACAAGAGACCCTCTGGGCATATACATCAATAAAGGGGAATGACACTGTGAAAAAGTTCAACGTAGGCATTATCGGCGCAACCGGGATGGTGGGGCAACGCTTCGCTACGCTTTTGGCGGAGCACCCTTGGTTCAACGTGACCCTGCTGGCGGCCAGCCCCCGCAGCCGTGGGAAGACATACCGCGAGGCGCTGGGTCCCCGCTGGAGTATGACACAGCCACTGCCCGAAAAACTGGCTTCTTTGGTGCTCTATGATGCCACGGCGGACATCGCGGAAATTACGCGCCAGGTGGACTTTGTCTTCTGCGCCGTGGATATGCCCAAAGCCGAAATCCGTGCGCTGGAGGAAGCCTATGCCAAGGCGGAGTGCCCGGTCATCAGCAACAACAGTGCCCACCGCTTCACGCCGGACGTCCCCATGATCGTCCCCGAACTCAACGCCGACCACTCTGGGATCATCCCCGCCCAGCGTGCCCGTTTGGGCACAAAGCGCGGCTTTGTGGCGGTCAAGTCCAACTGCTCCCTCCAAAGCTACGTCCCCGCGCTCTTCCCGCTCCATGCAGGGTACGGCGTGCAGGACGTGCTCGTGTGTACCTATCAGGCCATCAGCGGCGCGGGCAAAACCTTTGCCACTTGGCCAGAGATGGTGGACAACGTCATCCCCTTCATCGGTGGCGAAGAAGAGAAAAGCGAGCAAGAGCCGCTGAAAATCTGGGGCAGCATCGTGGGGGACGAGATCGTCCCCGCCGCCGCGCCGCGCTTCACCGCCCAGTGCATCCGCGTCCCGGCCAGCGATGGCCACCTAGCCGCCGTGTTCGTGCGCTTCAAAAACAAGCCCACCCGTGAGCAGATTCTCGCCCACTGGGCGGCGTTCTCTGGCATTCCCCAAGCGGCGGGGTTGCCCAGCGCACCAAAGCAATTCCTGCACTACTTTGCCGAGGACAATCTGCCGCAAACGCGCCTCCAGCGCGACCTAGAGGGCGGCATGGCCGTCAGCGTTGGTCGCCTGCGCGAAGACAGCCAGTACGACTACAAGTTCGTGTGCCTGAGCCACAACACCCTGCGCGGCGCGGCAGGCGGCGCAGTGCTCATGGCAGAACTGCTGGCCTACCAAGGCTACTTAGATCAATGAACAATTAACAATTTACAATGAACAATTGTTGATTCAGAAATGAGGTTTTTATGGCAAAGCAACCCATTTTCAGCGGGGCGGGCGTTGCGATTGTGACACCGTTTGACGCGGACAATCGCATCAACTACCCCGTCTTCCAAAAGCTCATCGATTGGCAAATCGCGCAGGGCACGGATGCCATCATCGTCTGCGGCACAACGGGCGAGAGCCCCACGCTCACCCATGTGGAGCATTCGGAGCTCATCCGCCAGTGCGTGCAGTACGTGGGCGGGCGCGTGCCCGTGATTGCGGGTACGGGCAGCAACGACACGGCCTTCGGGCTGAAGCTGAGCAACGAAGCCGAACGCGATGGCGTGGACGGCCTGCTCATGGTCACGCCGTACTACAACAAGACCAGCCAGCAGGGGCTCGTTGACCACTTCACCTATCTGGCCGACCGCGTCAGCACGCCCATTATCCTCTATAACGTGCCCTCCCGCACGGGGCTGAACATCCAGCCGGCGACGTATCAGGCGCTCAGCGCCCACAAAAACATCAACGCCGCCAAAGAGGCAAACGGCGATGTCTCCTCCTTGGCGCAGACCGCCGCCCTGTGTGGCGATGAGCTGGTGCTCTATTCCGGCAACGACGACCAAATCGTGCCCTTCATGAGTTTGGGCGCGGCGGGTGTGATTTCCGTGCTCTCCAACGTCGTGCCCAAAACCGCGCACGACATCGCCGCCGCCGCCTTGGCGGGGGACTACAAAACCGCCGCCGCGTTACAGCTTGGCAACCTAGACTTGTGCACCGATCTCTTCGCGGACGTGAACCCTGTCCCCGTGAAAGAGGCGCTGAACCTGATGGGTTGGGGCGTGGGCGACTGCCGCCTGCCGCTGACGAAAATCGGCGACGGGGCACGCGAAAAACTGCTGCGTGCGCTCAAAAATCACCAACTGATTTAACATGACACAGGGGCAGGCGGTCTGCGCTTGCCCCGAAAAAGGTTCGGCAAGGAATTGGAAAGAAGGAAACTCCATGGTGGACATTCTGCTGTGCGGTTGCGGCGGCAAAATGGGGCGCGTGGTGGCGGGGCTCGCCGCCGGGCGGGACGATGTGCGCATTCTGGCGGGCATCGATGTGGCGCAGGACAAGTCCCAGCCCTTCCCGGTGTATGCCACGGCCGCCGCGTTCACGGGCAAGGCGGACGTGATCATCGACTTCTCCCACCCCAGCGGTTTGGCGGGTTTGCTGGAGTACGCCGTGTCCACCCGCACCCCGGCGGTCATCTGCACCACGGGTCTGACCGATGCGCAAATCGCGCTCATCAAGCGCACAGCGGAGCGCATCCCCGTGTTTTTCAGCGCGAACATGAGTTTGGGCGTGAACCTCTTGCGGGCACTGGCCGTGCGTGCGGCCCAGGTGCTCGGCGGCGCGTATGACATCGAAATCCTCGAAGAGCACCACAACCAAAAAGTCGATGCCCCCAGCGGCACGGCGCTCATGCTGGCCGACGCCATCCACAGCGTTTTGCCCCAGACGCACTATGTTTACGACCGCTCACAAAAAAGAGAGAAGCGCGATGGGCACGAAATCGGCATTTCGGCCATCCGCGGCGGCACAATTGTGGGCGAACACACCGTGATTTTCGCTGGGCATAGCGAAGTGCTGCGCCTGTCGCATTCGGCGCAGAGCAAGGAGCTCTTCGCGGCCGGTGCACTACGCGCGGCGGTGTTTTTGCACAGGCAAAAGCCCGGGCTCTATGACATGAACGACTTGATTTGAATCGAGCGCGAGCGAGCACAACCACGAAGGAGAACAGCATGAGCACATTCAACATCAGCGCACGCGAGAGCGTGACCGTCATTTCTCTGAGCGATTGCCCAGCGGGGGCGACATTTTTGGCGGAGGTCTTTGGGCGCTTCGCGGACAGCGTGAACGTGGACATGATTGCGCTCACGCCCGGCAGCAGTGGCTGCACGGCGGTGTCGTTCACGCTGGACACCGAGCAGTTCGCGCCCGCGTTGGCCACCACGGGGGCGCTGCAAAAGGAGTACCCGACACTCAAAGTGAGCGTCAGCACGGGCTACACCAAAATCACCGTGGGCAGCGCGGCCATGGAGGACGCCAAGGGCGTGGCGGCGCAGGTGTTCGCGCTGGTGGAGCGCGTGGGCGCGGACCTGCGCATGGTCACCACCGCGCTCACGGAGATCAGCCTCCTTGTGCCCGAAGCGGACGCCACGGTGACCATCGCCGCGCTTGGTGTCCTGAAGGCGTGAGCACATTTTTACTCTCCCTGTGCTTTGATGGCACGGACTATCACGGCTGGCAGGTGCAGGATAACGCCGTGAGCGTGCAGGGGACGCTCCACCGCGCCTTGCGGGTGCTTGATGAGACCGCGCCCATCCCGCGCGGCTGCTCCCGGACGGACGCAGGCGTGCACGCGCGTATCTTCTGCTGCACCGTGCGCACAGAGCGCGTGTGGGAAACGGACGCGCTCGTGCGTGCACTGAACGGCAACCTGCCCCGCAGCATTCGCGTACTGTCGGCGCAGCCCGTTCCCGCGACCTTCCACCCGCAGTACGACTGTCTGGGCAAGCAGTACGCGTACCAAATCTGGAATGGCGCAGTCGAAAACCCCTTTTTGTTGCGCTATGCGCATTGGGAACGCCGAGCGCTGGATGCGGAGCAACTCAGCCAGCTGGCTCAGCCACTCATCGGCGCGCACGATTTCGCGGCGTTCTGCGCGGCGGGCGGCGAGACCAAAAGCACCGTGCGCACCATCACCCGCGCCGACTTTGCCCGCCGGGGCGACCTGGTGACCTTCACCGTGGCGGCCGACGGCTTCCTCTACAACATGGTGCGCATTCTCGCCGGGACGCTCCTGCAGGCGCACTTGCAGCCCGACAAAGTGGGGGACATCCGCACGATTTTGGCCTCTGGAAAGCGAGAGAACGCGGGGGTTACTCTGCCGCCGCAAGGGCTGTTTTTAGAAAAAGTCTGCTATCTGCAGGGCAACTACGAGGGAGGGCACGTGTGAAAAAGATCCAGAAAAAAGATCTGCCCCGCGTGGTGGGCTTTTCCATTGCGGGGCTCATTGTGTTGACGCTACTGATTTTGACGATTCGCAGCGACGGCGGCGGCTTTGCGCAATTGTTCCCGCAGGAGGAAGGCGTGGGCTTCCCCTATGACGCGGGGACGGCCGCCCTGCGCCTGTTGCCGCAAGCGCGTGGCGTGGAAATCCTCAGCGCGGACGGCGTGACACTGCTGGACAAAAAAGGTGAGGAACTCTACACCCGCCGCTTGGATTACACCGACCTCATCGCCGCCTCCGCAGAGGGACGCACATTGGTGGCCAACCGCGTGGACGGGCGGTATTTTCTGCATAACGCAAAAAAAAAGCTCTTCGAGGGCACGCTCACGCGCCCCGTCACCTCCGTGGCCGTCAGCCGAAAACAGGCGGCACTGGTGAGCCAAACAGCCGCCGGGCTCTCGCGCGTGGAGGTGCTGGATGAAGACGGCGCGGTGGTGTTCACCTGGGAAACGCGGGAGGGGCGCATTGTCTCGGCGGCGCTCTCGCCCAACGACAAACTGCTGTGTATCGCGCTCCTGCGCGTGTCGGAAGGGGAGCGCAGTGGCAGTGTGCACACGTTCAACCTCAAAAAGAACACGGAGCAAAGCACGTGGGAGTTGCCGCTCGATACCCCCCTGCGCGTGGGCTTTACGGCGCAAAATCGCCCGTATTTCCTGACGGATCACGCGCTCCAGTGGGCGAACCAAAACGAGGCGCTAGAGGGCGTGGCGTTCAACACCGACACCCTAGAGCGCTTTGCGTTTGCGCCCGGCGGACAAGCCGCGCTGATTTTGCGCGGGGCGGACGGCGCACAGCGATTGGTGGTCTATAGCAGCAAAGGCGCACTGGCTTGGGAGAAGCCTTGCGGCGCGGCGGACGGCTTGGCGACAGACGGCGAGCACACCGTGCTCTTGGCGGAGAAAACGCTCACGCTCTATGACAAAGTCGGGCAGGTGCTGGGGATGGCGGACGCGGGCGAAGCACTCGACACGCTGTGCGTCAGCGGCAAAACGGTCTATGGGCTCACGGTCTCGGGCGTGGTGGTGTCGTTTGTGTTTTGATGTCCCATCGGGGCGAACATTGAGAAAAGGAGGCGGATAAAGTGCCAAAATTCGGACTTTTCGGCGGGAGCTTTGATCCGCCGCATATCGGACACCTGCGCTTGGCCGTGGCGGCGGCCAACGACTTGGGACTAGAGCGCGTGTTCATTGTGCCCAGCGGGCAGTCCCCCGGCAAGCACACCTCCTTTGCGGACGACTACGACCGCTTGCTCATGTGCCAGATGACCTTTGGCGGGGTGGACGACCGCTTTTGCGTGGACGATCGCGAAATTCGCCGTGGCGGCGTGAGCTACACCATCGACACCCTGCAGGAGCTACAGGAGGAATACGCCAGCAACATGGATGCCAGCAAATCGTGGTACATCATCGCGGGTGCGGACTGTCTGGAGCATTTTCACTCTTGGCATGAGTACCGCAAAATCCTGAAGCTGGCCACGCTGGCCATCGCCCGGCGGGAACAGGGCGGAGCGCCCTTTAAGCACGCCGGGCTCAGCCCCACAGAGCGCGGACGCGTGCGCTTTATCGACGTAGAACCCACGGTGGTCAGCTCCACCGAAGTGCGCAGCGCGATTTTGGGCGGCGGCGCGTGGACACCGCTGGTCACCACCGCCGTGGCGGAATTTATCCAGACGCAGGAGTTATACGCGGGCTAGCAGAGGACAGATATCAGAGGACAGAGTGCAGAGTTGCGCCCGAAAATCTGTCTTCTGCTCTCTGACCTCTGCATTCTGTACAGCGGACGCGCAGGGGCGCGCGCCCCTACATAATGTTTATGAGATGCTCGTGGGAATCACAAAAACGCTTGACATGTTTTGTGAAGTGTGTTATACTCATGTTAACAGCTCAAGCGAAACGATGAAAGGGGGTCTTGGCATGTTGGATGCATTGTCTCTGTTGGCAGATGCCCTGGCCGGTGCGGTGTTCAAATACTTTGGTATTGATCTCACCAGCTTCTTGCAGAACATCCTGACGTTCCTCGGCGGCGGTCAATAAATGCAAGATCAAGCGACTTCCCTTGCGGAGGTCGCTTTTGGTTTTCCACCACTTTTCCACCGAACAAACGGCGCATTTCGACTAGATATTGTAGTCACTTCTTGCCTGACTACCACATATACGCGAAGGGCGGTCGATTCGGCAACGAAACAGCCGTTTTGCACCGAAAAATGTGGAAAAGTGTGGCGATGGACACTTGACAAGAGACCGAAAATCTGGTATAATTTTGGACGGTGTAAAGCTGAAACACTTTACAGAGAGATTGGGCACTGGGTTTTGCTGGGGAGACGAATCCGCACCCGACATTTTGGACGACCATTGGAGGGGTGGAATGACGAAGGATCTGGACATCGTGCGGCTGATGGACATCTACGGATGCATGTTGACCGACAAACAACGCGATTACCTCATGTTCTACTACGAGGAGGATCTGTCACTGGCGGAAATCGCCGCCAACGAGGGCATTACGCGGCAGGGCGTGCGCGACGCCATCAAACGCGCGGAAGTGCAACTGGCGGAGTTTGAGGACAAACTGGGGCTGCTGACCAAACAAGAGGAGCGCGAGCGGGCGCTGGGCGAAATCCTCGGGAGCGCGCGAACGATTGTGAAGATGGGCTATGTGGGCGAAATCAGCGACCAATCCGCACGCATCGAGCGCATTGCCCAAGGGCTGCTGATGAGCGCGTAACAGGGAAAATTCTTAGAAAAGAGGTGAAGAGCCATGGCATTTGACGGGTTGAGCGATCGGCTAGAGGCCGCGTTCAAGAAAATGCGCAGCAAGGGTGCGCTGACCGAGTCGGACGTAAAGAGCGCGATGCGCGAAGTGCGCATGGCACTGCTGGAAGCGGACGTGAACTTCAAAGTCGCCCGCGACTTCACCACGAAGGTCACCGAACGCGCCGTGGGCGAAAAGGTGATGGAGAGCCTCACGCCCTCGCAGATGGTCATCAAGATTGTCAACGACGAGTTGGTGGCGCTCATGGGCGGCACGCGCAGTCGTTTGGCGCAAGCGGCGCACCCGCCCACCGTAATTTTGCTCTGCGGTCTGCAGGGTTCGGGCAAGACGACCCACGCGGCGAAGCTGGCGTTGATGCTCAAAAACGAAGGGCATCGCCCCCTGTTGGTGGGCTGCGATATCTATCGCCCCGCCGCCATTGAACAGCTGAAAATCCTAGGGCAACAGGCCGATGTGCCCGTTTACGAGCAGGGCACGAACCCGCCCGTGCAGACCGCCAAAGAGGCCGTGGCACTGGCGCGAGACCGTGGGTACGACTATGTTTTGCTAGACACAGCCGGGCGTTTGCACATTGACGAAGCGTTGATGAATGAGCTCAAGAACATCAAGTCCACGGTGCGCCCCACGGAGATTCTGCTGGTGGTGGACGCGATGACGGGGCAGGACGCCGTCACGGTGGCGGAGGGCTTTAACGGCGCGTTGGGCGTGGACGGCATCATCCTGACCAAGACCGATGGCGACACGCGCGGCGGCGCGGTGCTGAGCGTTTTGGCGGTGACGGGGCGACCGGTCAAGTTCGTGGGCGTGGGCGAGAAAATCACCGATCTAGACACCTTCCACCCTGACCGCATGGCCAGCCGCATTCTGGGCATGGGCGACGTGCTCAGCCTCATCGAGAAAGCCGAGGAGGCCATCGACGAGAAGGCCGCCGCCGCGCTGGAAGAGAAGCTACGCAAAAACAAGTTCGACCTCAACGACCTGCTCGATCAGTTTCGCCAGCTGAAAAAAATGGGCAACCTGAAGGACGTTCTGGGCATGATTCCGGGTTTAGGTAAGCAGATGCGCGACGTGGAGATCGACGAGCGACAGTTCGACAGAATGCAGGCGATCATCCTCTCCATGACCCCCAAAGAGCGTGCCGCGCCCGAAATCCTCAACGGAAGCCGCAAAAAGCGCATCGCCGCCGGCTGTGGCCGTTCTGTGGAAGAAGTCAACAAACTGCTCGCGCAATACAAGCAGATGAAGAAAATGTTCGGCCAGTTTGGCGGCGGCAAAGGCAGCAGTAAAAAAATGCGCCGCATGATGATGGGCGGCAACCTGCCCTTTTAGCAATGGACAATTACCAATTAACAATGCACAATTGCTGTGCCGTTAACTGTGATTGATATAGACAATCGACGACAAAACAAGGAGACAAACACATGGCAGTCAAGATCCGTCTGCGCCGCATGGGCGCGAAGAAAGCACCGTACTATCGCATTGTTGTGGCCGACAGCCGCTACCCGCGCGATGGCCGTTTCATTGAGGAAATCGGTAGCTACGACCCGCTCAAAGAGCCCGCCGAAGTGAAAGTGGACGCCGACAAAGTGGCGCAGTGGCTGAAAAACGGCGCACAACCCACCGACACCGTCCGCGCCATCCTCAAGCGCAACGGCGTAATCGCCTAACAAAAAGGCAAGGAGAATCCGCATGAAAGAATTGCTGATTGACATCGCCAAAGGTTTGGTAGAGAAGCCCGATGCCGTCACCGTTACCGAGGACGCGCCGGACGCGGAGGGCATCATCCTCCTGCACCTGAGCGTGGATTCGGAGGACACCGGCCGCGTCATCGGTAAGCAGGGGCGCATCGCCAAGGCCATCCGCACGGTCATGCGTGCCGCCGCCGCCCGCATTGATGCCAAGGTGAACGTGGACATTGACTAAAGCGTACTTACCGCTCGGGCTGGTCGTGGGCACGCATGGCGTGCGCGGCGAGCTGCGCGTACAGCCGCAGTGTGATGGTGCCCAGTTTGCGCGGCAGTTTGCCACGCTGTATTGGTCTGCCGACGGCAACGAAGCGGTGAGAGTGAAAAACATCCGGGAGCACAAGAACGTGCTCCTGTTTGTGCTGTCCGGCGTGGAGAGCGTTGCTGCGGCGGAGGCGCTACGTGGTCGCACGTTGTGGTTCTGCCGGGCAGACGCCAAACTAGAAGAAGATGCCGTGTTCATCGCCGAACTCATCGGTTGCGCCGCCGTCCACGCGGACACAGGCGAGCCGCTGGGCACAATCACGGACGTAGAGCAGTACCCCGCCAACGACATCTGGCACATCGTCCCGCCGGGCGGCGGAGAGGTACTCTTCCCCGCCGTGGCGAGCATGATTGCGCAGATAGACACCCCCGCAGGCGTGGTGCGCCTGCGGCCGATTGCTGGGTTGTTTGATTAGAATTTTGACGTTTTTTTGTATTCCACGGACGCGCAATGCGCGCCCCTACAAATTGATTGCTGTGCGCGAATTTTCTTTTTTTGCAACCCGTAGGGGCGCGCCTTGCGCGTCCGCGGATTCCCCAAACTCCCGACCCCTAATACCTAATTTCTAACCCGCCCCAGCAGCAATCAACGACTTCGCACGCGTAAGCGCGAGGGCGTTGACGAGCATTGCGCCGCCTGTGGCGATGAGGAGCGCCTCGATGGGCACGCGGTCGCCCAACGGGCCGAAAAACACCATGCCCAGCGGCATGGCCAGCCCCGAGAGGATGTTCATCAGGCTGAAAACACGCCCCATCATGTCGGGCGCGACTTTGGTTTGCAGGATGGTCATGGATGGGATATTGAACATCGGCAGCGCCAACCCGCTGATGAACAGCACGACCAGATAACTCCAAAAATTCGGCACGAGCCCCAGAAAAATCGTGGTGGCGGCAATCAAAAAGGTCGAAACAATCATGGTGTGCGCCTTATTTTTCAGGCCGCCCCACACGCTCATGCCCACGCCCGCGACGATCGCGCCCGCGCTGAAAATCAGCTCGCACAGCGTCAGCCGCCACACATCGTCACCAAACGAACGCGCCACCAGCAACGGCGTGAGTAGCACCAGCGGCGCGGCCAAAAAGCTGAACACCCCCACGTCGCCCAGCCACCATTGTAGCCATTTTGTCCGCTTGACCAGCCCCAGCCCTTGCCGCATGTCGCTCAAATACGCCCGCGCACCCGTTTCGACGGGCGCTTTTCGCTCGATTTTGTCCACCTTGACGCAGAAAAACACAATCGCAATACCCACCACCGCTGTGGCCACGTCGATGAAGAAGATGAATTCCAGCGGCAGAATGCTCAGCACCGCGCCGGCCGCCATGGGGGAGAGGAAGGCCGTGACCGCCTGCAAGGTGTTTTGGATGCCGTTGAAGCGCGTGAGGTGCTCGGCGGGTACGAGTTGGGGGATCAGCGCGGACGCGGCGGGCGTTTGGATGCCCTGCCCCAGTGCGCGGAGCACCGCCGCCACGAGGAGCAGCCCGATGCTGCGCTGTCCGCTGATGAACAAGAGCGCGAGGATGAGCGTCACAAGTGCGATGGCGCTATCCGCACCGTTGACTAAATATTTGCGATTGTGTCGATCCGCCCACACACCCGCGAAGGGCATGATGAGCACCGTGGGCAGCATGGCCGCCAAGATGAGCCAGGTCATTGTGGCACCGGAATCGGTTTCCAGCGTGACATACCACGTCACAGCAAACTGCACCAACATGCTGCCGAAATTCGACAAAAATTGCCCGCCTATGTAGAGCCCCGCTCGCCGCCGCCAATGCTTTTCGCTCATGTTGCCCTCCCCAACTTCTGCAGCCAAATCATCAGCACGTTTATGTCCGCTGGTGTCACGCCAGAGATTCGCCCCGCCTGCCCTAGATTTTCCGGGCGTGCGGCGGCCAGCTTCTCCCGCGCCTCCAAGCGCAGACCCGTCAGCGCCTCGTAGTCCAAATCTGTAGGCAGGGGCTGGCTTTCCAGCCGTGCAGCTTCCCGCACCTGCGCCGCCTGCCGCGCCAAATATCCGGCGTACTTCAGGTCAATCTCCACCGCTTCCAGCACTTCCGCCGAGAGTGCAGGGCGGTCAATATCCTCCGCCGCAAAGTGAGCATAGTGCACATGGGGGCGGCGCAACAGCTCCGCGACCGTGGCGGAAATGCCGTCCCAGCGCAGACGTGTCTTTTCGGCTCGCTGTTTTTCCGCATCGATTTGCGCGCATTTTTCACGCAACATGGCAATTCGCGCGTCATCAATCAGGCCAATTTTGTGACCGATTGGCATCAAGCGGCGGTCGGCGTTGTCCTGCCGCAGGAGCAGGCGGTACTCGCTACGTGCGGTCATCATGCGGTAGGGTGCGGTGCAACCTTTTGTCACCAAATCATCAATCAGCGTGCCGATGTACGAGCCCGAACGCGGCAAAATCACGGCGTCTTGCCCTTGCACCCGCCGCGCCGCGTTGATGCCGGCCAGCAGCCCCTGCGCCGCCGCCTCTTCGTAGCCCGACGAGCCGTTGAACTGCCCCGCGCCAAAAAGCCCCGGCCAGTCACGAAATTCCAGCGATGCGCCCATCGCCAGCGGATCGACACAGTCATACTCAATCGCATACGCCGGGCGCGTGACAAGCGCGTGTTCCAGCCCAGGAATCGTGCGCAAAATGGCCAACTGCACGTCCTCCGGCAGGGACGATGAGAGCCCTTGCAGGTATAGTTCTTGTGTATTTTCGCCACACGGCTCTAGGAACAATTGGTGACGTTCTTTGTCGGGAAACCGCACGATTTTGTCTTCGATGCTGGGGCAGTACCGTGGCCCTGTGCCTTCAATCTGCCCAGAAAATAGCGGCGATCGGTGCAGATTTTCGCGGATTACCCGCGCGGTTTCGGCGGTGGTGTAGCAGATGTGGCAGGGGAGTTCGGGGCGCGGTTCGGGTTCGGACGTGCCGAAACTGAAGCGCACGGGCGGCGTTTCACCCTCTTGAATCTCCAGCACAGAGAAGTCCACACTGCGCCGATTGATGCGCGGCGGCGTGCCTGTTTTGAAGCGGCGCAGAGGCAAGCCCAGTGTACGCAACGCGCCCGCCAGTGCTGTCGCGGGGAACATGCCGTCTGGTCCGCTGGCCCAATGCGCGTCGCCGATGTGCACCTTGCCCGCCAAGAACGTGCCCGTCGCCAAAATCACACAACTTGCGCGATACTGTGCGCCCAATCTCGTCGTAATCGTCCACGTGTCTCCGTGCGAAATTTCCACAATCTCCGCTTGCCGCAACGCGAGATTCTCTTGCGATTCTAGCAAGAATTTCATCGCCGCCGCGTAAGCACGGCGGTCTACTTGCGCCCGTGGGGAATGCACGGCAGGCCCTTTGCCGCGTCCGAGCATACGGCTTTGCAGGGCGCAGCGGTCGGCGATTTGCCCCATCACGCCGCCCAGCGCGTCGATTTCGCGCACCAAATGCCCCTTGCTTGAGCCGCCAATGGAGGGGTTGCAGGGCATGTTGCCCACCCAGTCGGCGTTCATGGTGAACACGGCAGCGCGGCATCCCGAGCGGGCGGCGGCCAGCGCGGCCTCAATGCCCGCGTGCCCCGCGCCGATCACCGCAACGTCGACTTCTCCCGCAAAATAGTCCAAAATTATGCCTCCGCCAACGCTTCGCAAAGTGCGCATCCGTCACACGGCACGGGCACAAAGGGCACGCCCAACGCCGCCGAGAGTGCCTCTGGTGTCTCATCGTCCAAAAATACGCCGTCCCGGTTCAGGCAACTGGCGGGAAATAGCACGCGTGCGCCCAACTCTTTCTCGCGCAGTGCGGACAAAATGTCCCCGCCGCTGAGCAAACCCGCCACGGTCACTTCGCCGCCCAGCAAGAGATTCGGCACGGCGATGACCCGCGCGTTCGGGTTCACCCTCGCGCAGATCTCGAAAATGAGCGGGTACGCCAGCGTGCCTGTGACCACGGTGCAGGGCTGGTCGCCTTTGCCCGCAAAATCCGCCGCCTCATCGCGAAACAGTGCCCACATCCCCACGCCGTTTTCCAGCTGGTGCAAGTCGCCGTAATGCGCCAGCGGCGGAATGGAGATTTGTGCCTTGAGGTAGAATTCATCGGCTGCGTAGGCGATTGGGTCTGGCAAAGTCGCATTAAATGCGTCAATGATTTCCAAAACAGCCGCTGCGCTCTCTTTTGTGTATGGCGACAGCGATGTCAGCCCCGCGCGGTGGGCGGTCAGCCCCACGGGCACGGCCGCAATGGACTGGACGCACTCGCCCAGTTCGCGCAGCTTTTCTAGGCTCTCCCGCAGGGCGTCGCCATCGTTGAGTCCCGGGCAGAGCACCAGTTGCGCGTTGATTTTGATGCCCGCCTCAGCAAAATGCCGCAGGTAGCGCAGACTCTCGCCCGCCTGCTCGTTGCCCATCATCTGGTAGCGCAGGGCAGGATTCATGGTGTGCACACTCACGTTCACGGGGCTGATGTGCATCTCGCAAATACGCGCCGCCTCGCGCTCGCTCAAGTTGGTCAGCGTGATATAGTTGCCAAAGAGGAACGACAGCCGCGCGTCGTCGTCCTTAAAATAGAGGCTTTTGCGCAAGCCTCGTGGCAGTTGATCGATAAAACAAAAAATGCAGCGGTTGCGGCACGTGCGCTGCTCGTCCATGAGGTAGGTCTCGAATTTCAGTCCAATATCGGCGTGCGCAACCTTGTGAAAACGCAGAATACGCGCCTTACCCGCCTGCGTGCGAAAGCTGGCATCCACCACGCCGTTTTGCAGATAAAAGCGATAATCGAGCACATCGTCAATGGCGTGGCCATCCAGTGCCAGCAACGTGTCGCCCGCAACAATCCCGCGCCGCGCGGCAGGCGAATCTTTCTCGACAGTGTCAATCCTTACAGCCACTGAGCACGACCTCCAAATACCAAAATAAACGCGCGACAGCAACCCCGCCGCACGTCCATTCGGAACAAAAGCCCAGCCAACGTCAGTTGACCTTGATGACCTCGCGCCCTTTGTAGACGCCGCAAGCCGGGCACACGCGGTGCGGACGCTTGTATTCGCCGCAAGCGGGGCACTTTTCAATGCTGGGGGTGGTGAGCTTCCACACGCTCGAACGACGGCGGTCGCGGCGTGCTTTGCTGGTTTTTCTCTTGGGAACGGCCATAATTTTTCCTCCTAAGGGGTGCTGTCGTGTTTATCCACAAGCGGCAAGAGTGCCGCAAGACGTGGGTCAATTTCGGGGGCGCAAGTGCACGCGCCGTGGTTCAGGTTCGCGCCACAACCGGCGCACAGTCCTTGGCAGTCCTCGCGGCACAGGAGCTTGCTGGGCATTTGGAGGTACAGCTCTTCGCGCACCACTTCGGGCACATCCAGCTCGTAGTCTGGCACGAACACAAGCTCTTCGGCGTCCTCGTTTTCCAGCGTCTGCGCCAGCGTGCGCTGGAGCGTGACGGGATAAGGTCTTGCGACCTCTTCGGCGCAGCGGTCACACACAAAGTGGAGCGTGGTGTCCGCCGCCAGCGTTAGCGTAACGATGCCCGCATTGCCGCGCACCTCGCCCGTGACGCGCACAGGCTCTGGGAACGCTAGTGGGTCGTCCTCCACCATAAACGTGGTGTTTATGGGCAGGGTTGCACCGTCTTTCGCGAAGACTTCTTCCAAACGCATCGTGTAAATCCTCACAAATCAATGTGCAATAGTATACCATATTTCGCATTTGTTGTCAACTCCCGCAAATTGCAATTTACAAAAACAGCGGGCGGATGATATCCGCCCCTACGAACAATTGTTCATTGCGCCAGCGCAGGCCTCACGCTCGTCTCATAAACTTTTTCCTTACGGGTATCGTGTAGGGGCGCGCGCCCCTACATTGCACAGTTTCCACGATTTTTCAGTTTATGAGACGGGCGTGACGCAGAATCTAGAACCCCTTGACAAAATATCCTTCCTTCGGTATAATACATGACATAGTGTACACGAGAGCGCATTGATCCACTACGCTAGGGGGCAGGAAATGCAAGAAAGCTATTATGATCCTGTTTTAGAGGACGAAATACTGGTTGCCGCACCCTTAGGGCCGCGCGTGACTACCGTCTTGCCGCTGAAAGATTATGTGCTAGCGCTCGGCTTTAATAACGGAGAGAGTCGCCTGTTTGACGCTAAGCCCTTGTTGAAAGAGGCGGTGTTTTCACGCCTGAAATGTGTGCCCTATTTTAATTTGGTGCGCGTAGCTTACGGCACGATTGCGTGGCCGGGCGACATAGATTACTGCCCCGACTGCCTGTATGCACAGAGCATTCCAATGGACAATTGACAATGAGCAATGAACAATTGAGTCCCTCTAAAAACCTACGCAAAGCGGAGGAAATATGGTATAATGAGAGGGAAATTAGAAGGCGCAGGGGGCGCAAAATGCAGTATTCATTCTTCGATC
>JAISJQ010000021.1 GCA_031261445.1 Oscillospiraceae bacterium
GGCACAGAAATCGCTTCTCTTCCAAAGTGGACACCTTTCGCTTTCGCCGCGGCGATGCCCTGTGCCTGTCGCTTCTTGATGTTCTCGCGCTCGCTCTGCGCCACGAACGAGAGGATTTGCAGCACCAAATCAGCAATGAATGTGCCCATCAGATTCTTCTCGCGTCGCGTGTCCAAGAGCGGCATATCAAGCACCACGATGTCCACGCCCTTTTCTTTGGTGAGAATGTGCCATTGGTTTTGAATCTCCGCGTAGTTGCGTCCCAAGCGGTCGATGCTTAGGATGTGAGCACATCACCAGCGTGTAGTTTTTTAACCAAAGCTTTGTACTTCGGGCGCTCAAAGTCTTTGCCACTCTGCTTGTCCGCGTAGATCTGCGCGGACGGGATACCCAACCGCCGCATCTCCACAAGTTGCCTGTCCTCGTTTTGGTCAGCACTGCTGACTCTGACATATGCGTAATCTTTCATAGCGGTTTGTTCCTTCCTATTAATGGATTTGTGGTGACGGGACGCAATGCCCCACTGTATAGCCACGAGGACGGCCTTTTTGCAACTATGCGTAAAAAAATAGAGCCGCCAAGTGAAATCAATCACTTAGCGGCTCATGTTTACAGAGCGGTGGTGCTATATTTTTGTTAGCTTAGAGGATGCGTTCTATTTCGATATTTCAAGACCGTGGCGCTTTTGGCGTTCTTTAAGAGTCTTGGCGTACTTTTTGATTTTTTCGCCCTTAGCCGCCGCAATCTCCTCGACATCATCCCGCCGAAGGCAAAGTAACACAACAACTTCCTCCACGCTCATCCCGGCGGCCAGCAGACGGCAGACCGATTCCGTTCGCTCGGCTTGCGTCGCTGATTGCGTAGCATCATAAACCTGGCGGTCAATGCCAGGCTGCATGACCTTGATTGCTGCCATGAGCGTCGTGGTCGGATTGTCGGAGGCAAGCTCGTTTTCTATGAATTCAAGCACTTTGTTTGCGCTCATCGTGATAAACCCTCCTTCACCATCCAGTAACCATTTTTGTCTTCGCCCTCACGATCAATCAGTCCTGCATCTCTTAGTTTTTTGATGTTGGTTCTGATGTTTCGCTCGGTGATGCCAATTTCTGCGGACAGCATTTCTGCGGTGACATTTGGGTTTTCGAGCATCATTTCCAATATCTTTTTCTGCGTCTTATTTACCCTGATGTTTGCCGTGATGTTTTTTGTGGATTCGCCTTCAGTTGCAAATGTTATCCTCAGCCCGTTACCAATGATTTCAAATTGTGGCTTTGGCTTTCCAGCATCCGTATTAGAGTTGACGATTTTTTCGATGCCGCGACCCCATGCCTCGGTCAACCCACTACGGAAAAATGTGCTTGCGATGGCGGGGTTGCGCGGTTCGGATGTGTGGAATGTCAAAAGTTCGTCCAAAGACCAACCGACAGGCAGTGCCCCCGCATTGTAAATGGTGACTTTATCATCGTAAACCCGTATCTGAATCGGGTTACCAGTAGAATAATCCTTATGAACGATGGCGTTTAGCACGGCCTCGCGCATGGCTTCGGGATGAACGGGGTATTTTTCCACGCGCTGAAGTCCTTCGTAATGAATAAGCCCCTTGAAATACTTGTCGTAGAGCAAATCCACGACCTTGTCCGGCATGAGAATCAAGGAACCATGAACCTCATCCTGAAAAACCAGATCGTCATCGGTTTTGAAATAGCCTATTTTAATATAAGCACCCGTCACCCATTTTTCCGGATCTTCGTGGAAAGTAAGAATGGCGGCACGTTTGAGATAATCTCCATCCACCAGCTTGAGGGTTTCCAAAAGCTGTGCATCAGAGATGCCCAAGTCCTCTTGCGTGAGTCTTCCCCTTGCGAGGGACTTTTTACGGAAATAGCGGAATGCCACTAAGTCCAAGTCGTCCGCCGACACATGAATAATCGGAGCGGAGTCCCATGTTTTGCCGTATTTGCGGAGCAGGAATTCGTCCAGTGCGTTGCCGGTCAACTCCTGATTGGTGCTGCCCATCCTCAGATAATATCTGCCGTGATAACTGATGGCGTTGGGGTGCGGTAGCACTTCAATGACGATGTACTCTTTTTCATCCTCATAACAGAGGTTCACAGCAGGCAAAATGCCCATGGTGGATTTTATCTTGTTGGGCAGGTCGTCCAGCAGCTTCTTGAAATTCGGCAGACTGACAACAACGCCATCGTTGTTGCGCCCGATTTCAAGTCTGCCGCCCTGTCCGTTGGCAAAGCCGCATATCCATTTGAGGAACTCATCGTCCCACTTTTCTTTCCAGTCTACGTTTTGGTGTTCGGGCGAAACTCCGCTCGTATTTGTATAAGCCATATGATTACCCCTGCTTTCGGTGATTTTTTTGATTTTACTCTGCGCTCTCTGGGCTTTCCGGCAGCATCTCGACCACATCATCGAAGGTACAATGCAGCGTCCGGCAGATTCTTTCGAGCATTTCCATGTTCACATGCAGATTTTTATTGAGCTTAGTCAGGGTGGCGGGGGAAATATCCGTCATCTGCCTGAACTCAGGTTTTGTAATATTGCGCTCAATGAGCATAATCCAAAGTTTTTTATATGTTACAGCCATAATGGTCACCTCTCCTGAAATTTTGAACCGCGAATAATAGTATACCACAGACAGACAAGAAATACAAGAGATAATCTCTCAAACGCTCGATAATTTTCATGAATATTCGTTTTGCTGTTGATTTTGCACAGCATTTGTGTTAGAATATATAAGGCGGGTTCACAACACCATGACAACCGGAGGAAGTGCTATGGCATTAGGACGCTCATTTAAGGAATATGTGGCGAATCGTTTTTACAACGAATTGTCCGCTGCCGTTTCGGATTTTATCGAACGGAACACAGACGGATTGGACGTTTCGTCAGCTTCAGTGCGCCATATTGACTCCGCCGAACTGTCGGATATCACGGTAAAGCAGGTATATGTCGACGACCTGCCGGACATGAGGATTGCCTTTGACGTACTGGTTGAGGCGGAGTTTGAAATCGCCGAAACAGACAGGCACAACGACCGATACGATGAAAAGTCGCAATGGTTCAAGATTTCCTGCACCGGCGATTTGGCTTGCAGCCTGAACAATTTCGCAATCACCAACATAGAGGTATACAATTATCGAAACAAATCAGCAAATCCCATGTCTGATTCTCTCGTACCCGTCATTACCAAAGAAAAGCTGGAGCAAGTAGCAAAAGAGTTTCTGGAAAAATACTACAGAGAAGCCTTGTATGAGCCGATGGCAATTGACCCGGCTGTGCTTGTGGGGCGCATGGGGTTGTCCATGCAGATGCGTCACATTACCTCCGACTTTTCCGTATTCGGGCAGATTTTCTTCAAGGGCTGCGAGGCGGAGTATTACGACAAAAAAAACGATAAATGTGAAACTGTATCGGTGCCGGACGGTACAATCTTTGTAGACCCGGATGCCTATTTTCTGCGCAATTTTGGCTCTGTCAACAACACCATTGTTCACGAGTGCGTCCACTGGGCTCAGCATCGCAAGGCATTTGAACTGGAGCGTTTATACAACGAAAACGCGACCCAACTCAGATGCCAGGTGGTCGGAGGCTTCAGAGGCAATGAGGCGAAGTCCGCCACCGACTGGATGGAGTGGCAGGCGAATTCGCTGACACCGAGGATTCAGATGCCATACACGCAGGCAAAGGTCAAGGCGGCAGCACTTATTCAAGAGTACAAGCGGCGTTTTGGCACCTATGACACCATTGATGTAATGGAAGCCGTCATTGATGAGATGGCGCTGTTCTTCGGCGTGTCCCGTATATCCGCCAAAATCCGTATGATTGATCTGGGCTACGAAGAAGCCATGGGTACCTTCACCTATATTGACGGTCAGTATGTGAAGCCCCACGCCTTCAAAAAAGGTGCGCTCCAAAAGAACCAGACTTTTTCCGTCAGTGCGCAGGACGCGATCATTGAAAGTACCATCAACGCCCAATTGCACACGGCAGTTCAAAGCGGCAACTACATTTTTGTGGATTCCCACTTTTGTATCAATAACCCCAAATACATAGAGACCGATTCGAGCGGCAAGCCTGCTCTGACCGCATACGCAAGGCGACACGCGGATGAGTGCTGCCTTGCCTTTGACTTGTCGGTCAAGAAAACCACCAACGATTATGGGAAGCAGTTCTACACGGAGTGTGTCCTCTACCGTGATGCCACATCGGATATCGTCTTTGAGGCTCACTTCGACTCATCCAAATTGAATGCGGATGTGGACGGCCGGGCCAAGATGGTCAGCGCATACAACAAGGAACTGGCTGAAATTTTGCAAAAGCTACCGGGTAGTTTTTCCGGCACAATAAAAGGTTTGATGGAATGGAAAGGTGTCACGGTTGAGGCACTTGCTGAAGCGTCCCTGGTCAGCGCGAAAACGATACAGCGACTCCGAAATGACGAGAACTACGAAACAACGCTCGAAACCGTTATCGCCCTTTGTATCGGTTTGCAATTGCCGCCCGCTGTCAGCATGGATTTACTTGGCAAATCGAAATTCTCACTGAAATATACGGAACAACACATCATGTACAGATTTCTTTTGGATGCCTACTATACCCATCCTATATATGATTGTAATCAACTTCTGGCAGAGCAGAATTTCGCCCCACTGACCGCAGATGAGTAAAATTAAAAAAATATTTTTGCCGCGACCGGACATGCTGTGTCCGGTCGTTGCTTTTTGATGTAGCAACACTATAGCAAGAATGTCAAGCCCCGGTGATGAGTGCCAATTACTCATTATCGGGGCTTTTTTGCGTTTTAGGTATTCGTAACCGGACAAGCCGTGTCCGTGTGGAAATGTTGCTTCTCTTATAAAATTATAATCGGCAGAACAAAAATCACTGCACGAAGGAGATGAATACCCCATGCGCGACATCAAGAACGCCGACAATCGGCTCGTTGCTAAATTGGACGAGCAGTCGGACACCATTGTAATCCAGTTGAAGGGTTACGAGACGCGAATCACACGCAATCCAGACGGTACATACGAGATCGTCAACAGCAAACCCGCTGCGTAAAGCGGCAAACAAGCATTCCGCGAGACCGCTGGGACGGCAGTGCGGAGCGCCTTTTTAGGGCGTTCCCACAGCCGTCCCTTTTTTCGTTTCTTGCGGATAAACACGGCTCTTGCGGATTTCAAAAATCTGAAATTCAAAGGAGCTACGCAATGAAGTACATCTATCAAAGCACCACTGGCACAACTGAAATCGAAGTGGACGAGCAGTTTCATGATCTGCTTCTCACCATGGATCGGGAGGAATTCAACTCCGACCGCAAGCACAGCCGCCGCTATCCCATTTCGCTGGAAAATTGCGAGTACGAGGGCGAGTGGTTTGAGGACAAAAAGAGCGGTATGGCTGAGGTTGAATCGGAAATGGCTGTGGAAGATGCGTTGTACATTCTCACCGGTCAGCAAAGAATCTGCTTCACCGAGGTCTGCATCAAAGGCAGACGGGAAGTTGAGGTCGGCGGTGATTTGGGGCTCACGCATCAAGCAGTGAGCAATCATATCCGCGCCGCAAAAAAGAAACTGAAAAATTTTTACGAGGCGTAGTTGCAAAACGCTGCCTCCCGTGGCTATACAGTGAGACCTTTCAAAAACACGGTCTCGGAAAAGGAGATGCGATATGCACCACACACTCAAAATCGGCATCGGGAAGAACGCGCCGCCGAACGGTGGCATTGTCCGTTGCCAAAAGCGGCAGGTGCGGGAACGGATTCTGCGCTGGCTTCTCGGCAAGCGGCTGACGGTCACCATTCTCGTACCGGGTGACAGCGTGAAAACGCTGTCAATCACAGAGGAGGCGGATGACAGTGGATAGACCATTTTGCGCCATAAACAAAGAAAATTTCACAAAGAGAGGTAATGACAATGCAACAGCAATTACAAGTTTTTAGCAATACCGAGTTCGGCGAGCTTGGCGTGATTGAAATCGGCGGCAAGCCATATTTCCCTGCCACACGCTGTGCCGAAATTCTCGGTTACGAAAAGCCCCATGATGCGGTAATACGGCATTGCCGTGACTCCGTGAAATACGGAGTCATCGACGCACTTGGCAGAATGCAGCAAACAAATTTCATAACAGAAGGTGACCTTTACCGTCTACTCGTCCGATCCCATCTTCCTGCTGCGGAGCGATTCGAGCGTTGGGTGTTCGATGAGGTTTTACCTTCCATTCGCAAGCACGAGCTGTATGCCGCCGACGAGCTTTTGGCAAACCCGGATTTGTTTATTCAAGCACTCCAAGCCCTGAAAACGGAGCGGGCAAAAACCTCCGCCCTTGCGGAACGTGCAGCGGTTCAGGAACAGCAAATCGCCGAGATGAAGCCCAAGGCTGGCTACTACGATGTGGTGCTTGCCTGCAAAAACGCCGTCACCATGCGGGTAATCGCTAAAGATTATGGCTGGTCGGCACAGCGGATGAACGCTTTTCTCCATGACCACGGCATCCAGTACAAGCAAGGCGGCGTGTGGCTGCTCTATCAAAATCACGCTGCGAATGGCTACACGGACACAAAGACCTATGTTCATCCGGGTCACGATGGCGAACCGAAGTCCACCATCCATACTTACTGGACGCAAAAGGGGAGGCTGTTCATCTACGAAAAGATGAAGGCTGCCGGGTATCTGCCGCTCATCGAGCGCGGTGCGGGGGGCTGATATGAGAGATTTCACTTCAATGCCCATTCGCGCCCAGCCCTTCGACCATCAATGCCGTGCCTACTCCGACGCTTTGGATGTCTTCTACTCCGCCAAAAGCCCCGGATATGCACTTTTGATGGAGATGGGCTGCGGCAAGAGCCTCACCGCCATTGGCATCGCCGGACGGTTGTATCTTGACGGCAATGTCAACCGTGTCCTCGTAGTCGCCCCGCTATCTATCGTCGGCTTGTGGGATGATGGAGTTCGCCAAATTCGCGGATTTCGATTACAACCTCACTGTGCTGAACGGAATCGGCGCAAAGAAAGTGCAGCAGTTGAAAGAGCTTGGCTGGTACAAAATCCGTGACCGGGGCAGTCCACCGCCATTGGCTGTTACCGTGGTCAACTACGAATCAGCGTGGCGGCTGGAGAAAGAAATTGCGGCGTGGAAGCCCGACCTCATCATCTGTGATGAAGGGCACAAAATCAAGACTCACAACATTTCGGCCTCCAAAGCACTGCATCGGTTGGGCGCACGAGCGCAGTACCGGCTATTGCTCACCGGCACAGTCATCACCAACAAAGCCATCGACGTGTTTAGCCAATACAAGTTCCTCAACCCCGGCATCTTTGGTCAGTCGTTCTACGCTTTCCGAAACCGCTACTTCGACATGGTGGGATACGGCAATCACACGCCGGTGCTGAAGAAATCCACGGAGCCGGAACTCACACGGCGGCTGCACAGCATTGCGTTCCGGGCAACGAAAGCCGAGTGCCTCGACCTCCCGGAGATCACCGACATCATCCGCACGGTAGAGCTTGAGCCACAAGCGATGAAAGTCTACAAAGACATTGTCAAAGACAGCTTTGCCGAACTCGGCAACGACCGTGAAGTCAGTGCCACCAACATCCTCACGCGGTTGCTTCGATTGTCCCAGCTTACGGGCGGCTACATCGGAGATGATGAGGGCGGCACTCCGCAAAACATCAGCCACGCCAAGCTCAATGCACTGGCTGACATTATTGAGGAAGCCCAGCAGGAAGGCAAAAAGCTGGTCATCATCGCACGGTTCGTGGCGGAGATTAAGGCGATTTGCGCCATGCTCGGCAAGGCCGACATCGGTTATTCCCTCGTCATGGGCGGTGTGAAAGACCGCGAGGAGCAGGTTGCCCGCTTTCAGACCGACCCGGAATGTCAGGTATTTGTGGGGCAGATTGCCACGGCGGGGCTGGGCATCACGCTCACGGCGGTGTCCACACTGGTGTTCTACTCGCTGGACTACAGCATGAGCAATTTCGAGCAGGCGAAAGCCCGGATTCACTGTGTCGGGCAGAAAGAAAACTGCACCTACATCTATCTTGCAGCCAAGGGCACGGTTGATGAAAAAGTGCTGAAAGCTCTACAAAACAAAGCCGACTTAGCGCGAACGCTGGTCGATGATTACAGGAACGGAATCAATCCCTATGCATGACGAGAAAATGTTCGCTCTCGCAGACGAACTCAAAGCACTGCGAGACCTCAAGGCGGATTTGGAGGCACAACTCAAGGACACCAACGCCAAAATCGACGACACCGACTATCGGTTGTCTGAGGTCATGGCTGAGGACGAGGTGCAAAATTTCACCCGCTCCGGCATCATGTTCTGCCTCACCACCAAGACCCGTGCGTCGGCGGCGGGCGGTCTCAAGGATGAGTTATTCGTTGCCCTCCGTGAAAACGGGCTGGGCGACATCATCACCGAAACCGTCAACGCCAACACACTCAGCAGCACGGTCAAAGGGCTGATTGAGGAAAACGACGATGCGCTTCCCACTTGGCTGGACGGGCTGGTCAATGTCTTTGACAAGACCACCGTGTCCGTCCGCAAATCCACAAAACACTAATTTAGAAGGAGATTTTTATCATGGCTACCAACAAAAAAGAAACCGCCACCCTGGCTCAGGGTGCGCTCGTTGCGCAAAACGACAATCCCGGCTTTTTGGCTCTGGCAAACACCGACTTCGCCGCAATGGTGTCCGAAGAAACCGAGGGGCTTGACCTCAGCTTCGACAAAATCAAGATTCCCTCTGCCGGCAGCACCGTCTTTGAAGTGCCGGGCGAAGAGGACGACACCGACACCGTCAAGGAGTTTTCGGCTGTCATCCTGCACCACCACACACTCAACTGCTACTACCAAACGAAATACTCGGGCGGGAACAAACCGCCGGATTGTGGTTCGTTTGATGGAATCACCGGCGAGGGCGACCCCGGCGGCGAGTGCCGCAATTGCCCGCTGAATCAGTTCGGTTCTGCGGAAGAAGGCAACGGAAAAGCCTGTAAAAATCGCCGTCGCATCTATGTTTTGCGTGAGGGCGAGGTGTTCCCGCTGCTGCTCTCACTACCCACCGGCTCTTTGAAGGAGTTCACCAAATATATCAAAAAACTGCTGTCCAAGGGCAAGCGCGCCAATATGGTGGTTACCCGTTTCACGCTGAAGAAAGCGACAAGCAGCGGTGGCGTGGTGTACTCGCAGGCGCAGTTCATCGTCGACCGCGCCCTGACTCCGCAGGAGCAACCGCTCATCAATGATATGACGGCACAGGTCAAGGCGTACAGCAACCGCGTCGCCTTTGATGCGGAGGGTTCACCGAATATCGACATTCTGGTGGACGAAGAAACGGGCGAGGTGCTGGAATCCCTCAACTAACAATCAGTCTGGCTTTGGGGGTGGCGCATAGTGCCCGCTCCCAGAGCGAGGACGGAAAGGAAACGATCATGTATCAATGTATGACACAAATTTCAGATATACAGGCGTACTTAAACGATGCGGCAGTGTTCGCCTTCGACTTTGAAACATCCCCAGACGAACCCTACCGCAACGAGGAAAAAGCCGCGCTCGACCCTCACAAATCGCACATCGTGGGGATCAGCCTCAGCATTGCCGAAGGCAGCGGCATCTATGTCCCGCTCACCCACAAAGTCGGCAAAAACGTCAGCAGCCCAACCAAACTGTGGGCGTATCTTGCGGAGCTTTTCGCAAATCCCAAGGTTATCAAAATTGCTCACAACCTTGCCTTTGAGTCCATGTTCCTTTATGGAAGGGGCATCGTAGTGCAAGCCCCGGTTTATGACACGATTGCGGCAAGCCAGCCGTTCCGCCGCTTTTGTTGTGATGCCTGCCGATTGGCGTGGTGGAAGGCACATCCCAAACAAGTCAACCGAAAAGCCATTTATAAGTACATTTGCCCTGTCTGTCACAAAGCCTTCACTGCTTACGGCAACAATCATCGCATTTACTGCTCTCGCAAATGTTACGGCAAATCAAGGGTGAAGGCATCTCGTGCCGGGCTGGCGGTGGCGAAATGAGCAAGCAAGAAGCCGTCATGCACTATAAAGCCGCCATTGCCGTCTTTCGCAAATGGCTTGAATCGGGCCTCATCACCGCTGAGGACTTCGCCATAATAAGCACAAACACCGCCGAAAAATACGGCATAAGTTCTATGAGTATTTTCTTCGAAAGCTCTCCGAATTGACTTGCTATTTTATCGATTTAGAGTGATATATAGTAATGCGAAAGGAGGGATGAACCCTATGATTATAAAGGATGTAACACCCGCTGCACCGCCGCCGAAACGCAAAAATGTGGCGGTGTATGCGCGGGTATCCTTGCGGCACAGAAGAGATGCTTCACAGTCTGGCGGCGCAGGTCAGTGCCTACAGTGAACTGATTCAAGGCAACCCCGATTGGAACTACTGCGGTGTGTATGCCGACGAAGCTCTGACGGGAACGAAGGACACCCGCCCAGAGTTTCAGCGGCTGGTTGCCGATTGCCGGGTCGGGTTGATTGATACGGTGATTACAAAATCCATCAGCCGCTTTGCGCGGAACACGGTCACGCTGCTGGAAACGGTGCGGGAACTGAAAACGATAGGCATTGATGTGTTTTTCGAGGAGCAGAACATACACAGCCTTTCCTGCGAGGGGGAACTTATGCTGACCATTCTCGCCGGATATGCCCAGGAGGAGAGTATGTCTTGTTCCGAAAATGTAAAATGGCGAATCCGCAAGGATTTTGCGGAGGGCAAGCCCAGCACCGGTAAGATGCTGGGGTATCGGCTCAAAGATGGCGTGTTGACCATCGTGCCGGAGGAAGCTGAGGTGGTTCGGCAGATTTTCGATGACTATCTTAGCGGCATGGGAACGCTGGCGATAAAGAAAAAACTGGCTGCAGAGGGCATCAGCTTCAGCCAAACGGGGATAAGCCACATTCTCCGAAACGAGAAGCACAAGGGGTGCTTGCTTCTTCAAAAGACCATTGTCACCGACCACATCAGCAAAAAGCAAATTCGCAATGACGGTCGCCTGCCGCAGTTCTATGTTACCGACAGCCACGAGCCTATCATCAGCGAGGAGATTTTTGATGCGGTGCAGACAGAGATTGCACGGCGGGCGGCCAAGCATAACAGCGGTAATTTCCCCGCTCGGCAGTACCCCTGCACTGGGATGATTCGCTGCGAAAAATGCGGTGCTTCCTACCGCCGCAAACACGCAGCGGCGGGCAGCAAGTATGAGAAAATCGTATGGATTTGCGCCACCTTCAACACGCTCGGCAAGTCCGAATGCGATAGCCAGCAGATACCAGAAGACATTCTGCTGGCGAAGATTGCCGAAGTGGGAGGGCTTGACAAAGTTGCTGAGATTATTGTTCCCGCCCACAACCGCCTTACATTTATAATGAAAGACGGCTCGACCATCGAATCCGAGTGGCAGCACCGTTCACGGAGCGAAAGCTGGACGGATGAAATGAAGGCCGGAGCCGCCGAACACGCCAAGCGAGGAGGTGCGAAGAATGGCTAACATCACCATGATTCCGGCGAAAAAGACCATGTACGCTACTTCCGGGCAAGCGACTAATCCTCTCGGCAAGCGATTGACAGCAGGATACGCCTGCGTGAATACAGACAAAGAAGAACAGGAGAACAGCTTTGAAGCGCAGGTTCGGTACTACACAAATTACATTCAGAAACGCCCCGATTTAGAGTTTGTTTCGGTGTACACGGATGATGGAATCTCGGCCACGTCAACGGCCAACCGGGACGGCTTCAATTCGATGATAGCCGATGCGCTGGCGGGCAAGTTCTCGCTCATCGTCACGAAATCGGTCAGCCGCTTTGCTCGTAACACTGTCGACAGTCTTTCCGCAATCCGCAAGCTCAAGGAAAAAGGCGTGGAGGTGTTCTTCGAGAAAGAGCAGATTTGGACATTTGACGGCAAGGGCGAGTTGCTCATCACCATTATGAGCTCCTTGGCGCAGGAAGAGTCGAGGAATATTTCGGAAAACACGACGTGGGGACAGCGCCGCCGAATGCAAGAAGGCAGGGTTTCCATGGCCTACAGTCAGTTTCTCGGCTATGCCAAGGGCGAGGACGGCAAGCCGGAGGTAGTTGAGGAAGAGGCTGCTATCATTCGGCTTATCTACCGCCTTTTCATCGATGGCAAAACGCCATCGGCTATCGGCAAGTACCTCACCAACCACGGCATCCCCACTCCCGCAGGTCAAAGAAGTCTGGCAGACCGCCGTTATTCGGTCGATTCTCACGCAAGAGAAGTACGCCGGAAACGCCTTGCTGCAGAAGGGCTTCACGGTGGATTTCCTCACAAAAACCCGCAAGAAAAACGAAGGTGAGATACCTCAGTTTTTCGTTGAGGACAGCCACCCCGCCATCATCAGCGTGGATGAATGGGAAACAGTACAAGCCGAAATGGAGCGGCGCAAGTCACTCGGCCGCCCAATGGGCTGTAAATCCCCATTCTCGGCGCGAATTGTCTGCGCAGACTGCGGCGGATACTTCGGGCGAAAGGTCTGGGGCAGCTACAAGGGCGACAAAACCCGCCGCCGCTACATTTGGCAATGCAACAACAAATACGATGGCGACCACCGCTGCACCACGCCGCACATCACCGAGGACGATTTGAAATCTCGGTTCTTGGCGGCTTGGAACGGCATGGCTGGCAACCGCGAAGCCCTCATCGCCGACTGCCGTACCGCAAAAACGCTGATATGTGATTGTAAAGACATCAATGCCGAGATAAACGAACTGGAGCGTGAGGTGGAAGTGGTCACCGAGCTTTCCAGAAAAGCCATCTTTGAGAACGCCCGCACCGCCCAAAATCAAGCGGAGTTTAATGAGCGCAACAACGGCTACATCGAACGAATCAACATTGCCCGCAACAGAATTGACGAGTTGACCGCAGAAAAGCGCCGCCGCCAGCACAAGGCGCACATTCTCGAAAGTTACATCCGAAACCTCGAATCCAACCCACAGACACTCGATGAGTTTGACGATAAGGTTTGGCTGACCTCCATTGAGAAGGCAGTCGTGGCGGAGGACGGAAAACTCACATTCCGCTTCTATGGATGGGAGTGAAGCTATCGGATGAACATTCCCAAATTACGGCTCGTCGAAAGACGGGCTGTTTTTTGCGTCTACCTCCGATAACATGCAAAAATCAACCTTTTTTGAAAGGCGTTAAACTTTGGTGCATTGCTAAAATTCTTTGGTGCAGGCGTTAAAAGATACCCCCGATTTAGGGCGATTTTCGTTTTTGAGGCGTTTTCGCACTCTTTTTCGTTGGAATACAACGGCAATTCTTCAACGGCAGTTGCAGGGAAAAGCCCACTGCTACGCCGTTTCAAGGCACAAAAAACTACCATCAAGGAACGGATTGACCGTTATCCATTGATGGTAGTTACTGTGGTTGCGGGGGAGGGACTTGAACCCACGACCTTCGGGTTATGAGCCCGATGAGCTACCAACTGCTCCACCCCGCGGTTGGTGCACATATTATAGCACAAAAATCCGCGTTTATTTTTCCAAATCAGAAATTTTGCAGAAGAGAGCATAAAAATCTAAAAACGATTAACAAATTAGTCACATTTTCTATTTTGGAAAAAACCAGACCTCTTCCTGTGTTATAATATTGCCACGCAGAAATCTACCAAAACATCCAACGAAAGGAGTCGCATCATGGCATTCTTTACCGAAATCATCACCACTGTGCAGACTTGGCTGGCAACGCTGAACTTCGCCGATGGCATTCAAGCGTTCATCGATGGCATTTTCAATGCTTTCAAAGGCCTTGCCTAAGCGCTAACGCAAGAAAACATGTAAGGCGGCGCAGTTTCGGCTGTGCCGCTGTGCATATTTAATAGGCACGCCTTGCGGCGTGGCACGCTGGCTGGAGGAAAATGTGGAATGGAGGGCAGAGTTATGATTACCTACAGACAAGCTACCCTGCAAGACATTGACACCATTGCGAATATGAGTAGGCTGCTTTATTCGCCAAGCAACACGCTTGAAAGCCTTCGCGCTGAGGCTGCCGAGCATCTGCAAACCGATAAATGGGCGACATTTCTCGCGTTTGACGGTGAAACGCCTGTCGGTCTGTGTGAGGTTACCTTGCGGACGGATTATGTTGAGGGAACAGAAAGCGGTGGTGTTGTGGGATATTTGGAGGGCATATATGTGTCGCCGGATTATCGCAACAGACATATTGCAAAGTCACTGGTTGAAATCGCCGAAAAATGGTCGGCAAAGCAGGGATGCGCCGAATTTGCCAGCGACTGCAAACTGGACAATACGGACAGTTTGGCGTTTCACCTAAAAATCGGATTTGAGGAAGCTGGACGCAATATTCACTTTGTGAAGAAGCTGCCAGCTATTGAAGTACACCCAATTTGCCCAGCTGGAGGGCTTGCCGCTATGACCCACAAGGGCACAGTCGCGCTCGAAACCGAGCGGCTCATTCTGCGGCGGTTCACGCTGGAGGATGCCAACGCCGCACATAAAAATTGGTTTTCAGACCCAGATGTTGCCATGTATATGCGCTGGGACGCACACACGGATATTTCACAAACGCAGGAGTTTATCCGCCTTTTTGTTGGAAGTTATGAGAAGCCGGATTTTTATCGCTGGGCAATTACATTGAAGCAAGATGGTCAAGCCATCGGTGCGATTGGTTTTCAAATTGACAGCGAATATGATGGCGTGGCCGATGTTTCCTATACGCTGTGCAAAGCGTTCTGGCATCAAGGGATTGTATCCGAAGCCCTCAAAGAGGTTTTGAGATTTGCGCTTTTAGAAGTTGGTGTGAATCGCGTAGAGGCATTTCATGCCGTCAGCAATCCTGCCTCTGGTCGGGTGATGCAAAAAGCTGGCATGATTCTCGAAGGTCACGCCCGGCAGAAATATAGAAGCCATCGCGGACTTGAGGATAGTGATTTATACGCCATTCTCGCGGAGGATTACCGAAAGGACAAAGAATCGTGAGTACATTTGCAGAAGTGAAGCTATTTCAAGTGAAGCCAGGCAAGCTGGCGGAATTTGAGGCTTTGATTGCCGAAATTTCCAAAGAACACCGGGCGCAGGAGGGCGTTCTTTTCTTGAAATGCATGAAGCGATTTTTTACCATTGACGGCGTTCCCTTGGGTGCGCCGCCGCGGGAACTGACAAAAGTCGTGAAATGCGTCAAATACTATTCCTACTGCGAGTTTGACACAAAAGAGAGCTACGGAAAAGTCACAAAATGGTGGTTTGACAATTACGGCAAAGCCGTGGGCAAATTGCTGATTGCGCCGTGGGATATGATGAGCGGGTATACGTTGGAGGAGGATGAACAATGACCCACAAAGGCACAGTGCCGCTCGAAACCGAGCGGCTCATTCTGCGGCGGTTCACGCTGGAGGATGCAGAGCCAATGTTCCGAAACTGGGCAAGTGATCCGGAAGTCAGCAAATATCTCACATGGCCAACGCATGAAAATATTGCGGCATCCAAAAATGTCATTGCCGACTGGCTGCCCCTCTACGAAAACCCCGGCCACTATTCGTGGGCGATTGTGTTAAAGTCGCTTGGTGAGCCAATCGGAAGCATTGCCGCAGTGATAGTGGATGACGATGTGCAAATGGTTCACATTGGATATTGCATTGGCAAGACGTGGTGGCGGCAGGGCTACACTTCAGAGGCGCTGACCCGATTGGTGCGGTTTTTCTTTGCGGAAGTCGGCGCGAACCGTATCGAATCACGGCACGACCCGCGCAATCCCAACAGCGGCAAGGTGATGATGAAGGCCGGATTGCAATACGAAGGCACACACCGCCAGTCGGACAAAAATAATCAAAGCGGTTTCTGCGATGTCGCTTATTATGCCATCCTCGCGGAGGATTACCGAAAGGAGATAACCCCATGAACAACACAACCTACACCCGCGCCCGCGATTTTCTCTACCGTAACGCCCGACCACTGGACTTCGCCCGTTTTCAATATCACTTTGAAAATGGATCGAAAGAAGCCGTACTAAACGCGCTCGCCGCCTATCAAAACGAGGACGGCGGCTTCGGTCACGCGCTAGAGCCGGACGCGTGGAATCCCCACTCGTCCCCGATTCAGACATGGACAGCGACGGAAATTTTGCGGGAAATCGGCTTCACTGACAGTAGGCATCCAATTATAAAAGGCATTTTGCGATATTTGGCGGGTGGGCAGGACTTTGATGGGGAATATTGGGATAATGAGCCTCTCAGCAACAACGATTATCCCCACGCTCCGTGGTGGCATAAGGAAAACCCGCATATTGTCAAGCACGACTGCAATCCCACCGCTGTCCTTGCCGGATTCATCGTTCGTTTCGCGGAAAAAACCGATGATTTGTATGCGCTCGGTTGCCAGATTGCAAAAGCGCAGTATGATATTTACGCCGATGATGCTTTTGCCGATGAGGGTATCGTACACGATGGGCATGGGTTGTTCTGCTATCTTAGAATGTGGCAATATTGCTCGGATGCAAATGCAAGCGATGTATTCAATTTGGCTGATATGGGCGAGCGTTTGAAGGCAGATGTAAAGTGCGGTATAACCGCCGACAAAGCCGCATGGGAAACCGACTACATATACAAACCGTCGTTCTTTTTCAATAGCCGTGACAGCATCTTTTACGTCGACAATAAGGACATTGCCGATTATGAATGTGACTTTATCATCCGCACACAGCAGCCAGACGGCGCGTGGCCGATCCCGTGGGGCTGGGCTGATTATCCGGAGGAATGGGCGGTCAGCAAGAATTGGTGGAAAGGCAACGGCGCATTACTGAATTTGCTGTATCTGCAGGGGATGGGGCGGTTGTGAGGAAACAAAATCCAGAAAAGCCCTTGTGCATTTGCCAAAAATCTGCTATAATATGCACAGCCACGCGGTTGTGGTGGAATTGGCAGACACGCTGGTCTTAGGAGCCAGTACTTCGGTATGCGGGTTCGAGTCCCGCCAACCGCACCATTTCAATGAACAATGAACAATTGACAATGTACAATGGTCAATGCGGACACAGGCGTGAGGCTTTGCGGCTTCACGCCTGTTTCGCCTCTACAGACCGCACGCCTCTGTAGGGGACGCCGCCTTCGGCGTCCCGCTGTCTAGTTTCTAAAATCTAGAATCTAGTCAGCGGGCGACCACAAGGGTCGCCCCTACAACCCCCAAAAATCATCAGTTTTCCTCTTGCAATCTGAAAGTTGATTTCCGTGCCCTCGCCGCGCAGGCACTTGAAAACCCACGCAAAGAGTGCTATAATAGAGAGCGAAACAGGAAAATGCAGGAAAGGCGGGATTCGAATGACGGTCATGGATTTTCTACAAACAGCCACGGCGCTGATTCTTGTACGTAATCAATTGCAGGTTATATCGTTTCCTGCGCCCATGCTTCCTGAGCTTCCGCATTTGGAGCTTTCTTTTTCGAATCTCGACCCATTTGAAGATGAGACTGCAAAAAAACTTGGCTTAAAAAAACCAGATTTACCACAACCAGCGAAAGAAATAGAAAAAACAGATGGCAGAATGACATGGCTTCTTTCATTAAGTGAGTATTTAGATAAGGATAAGACTAAGAATACTAAGGAACGTTACCAAAAGCTAAAAGATGCGTATGCTGAAAGTTCAAGACAGTTTGTGGCCAGATTCCAAGAAGCCTATGAAAAAAAGAGTGAATATGCAAGAAGACAGACGGAAGAGGCTCAGCGTCGTCGCGACCAAGCCCTAGAAGAATATAATGCACAAAAAGCCCAAGCCCTTGCAAAACGAAAAGATCGAATCGCTCAAGTAAACCAACACCTAGCACAACTAAAACAAACGCAGAACATGATTCCAAGTACTTATTGTCGTGATGAGGCGATACTTTGGCTGTATGAATTTTTTAGCACAAGTTCGGATTTTAGTTTGTCCTATGCTTTGGAGCGTTTGGACGCGGCGGAAATTAAGGGGTTGCTCCGGCAGATTGGGTACAATACGGCACGGCAGACGGAAGTGTTGGCGGCCGCCATGCAAGGCATCCGAAGTTCTATAAACGCTCTGAGCGGCGATATGCACGCCATGTCGCGAAGCCTTGGCGAGGACTTGACCGCCATTCGCCAGCACACGGGGGATGCGCTGAAGGATAGCCAGAATTTCCTTTTCCGAAATACGGACTATTCTGGCAAGCTCAAACTTGATTAACAAACACAGGGAGTTCCACATGAAAAAGCTCGGTTTTGGGTTTATGCGCTTGCCGCAGACGGATGCGGCGGACACGAAGAGCATCGATTTGCCGCAGGTCGTGCGCATGGTGGATCACTTTTTGGCGCACGGGTTTCGCTATTTCGACACGGCCTACCCCTACCACGCGGGGGTCAGCGAAGAGGCTATCCGCCAAACGTTGGTGGAGCGCTACCCGCGCGACGCTTTCGAGCTGGCGGACAAAATGCCCGTGTGGATGGTCAAGACGGGCGCGGACTATGCCCGCATTTTCGCCGAGCAGCTGAGCCGTTGCGGTGTGGACTATTTCGACAACTACATGCTCCACGCGCTCGACGCAGAGCGTTACCCCGAATGCGTGGAACGGGGCGGCTTTGCGTTTTTGCAGACGCTCAAAGAGCGCGGACAGGCGCGGCGGGTGGGCTTTTCTTATCACGACAAGGTCGCGCTGCTCGAGCGCATCCTCAGCGAGCAGACGGTGGACTTTGTGCAGCTGCAGATCAACTATCTGGACTGGGACGACGCAGGTGTGCAGGCGCGGGAATGTTACGAAGTTGCCACGGCGCACGGCGTGCCCGTGATTGTGATGGAGCCGCTGAAGGGCGGGACGCTGGCGAACGTGCCGGCGCAGGTGCGTGGGCTGTTCGCGGCGCATAATGCCGACAGCCCCGCCGCGTGGGCGCTACGCTATGCGGCATCGCTGGAGAACGCGTGCATGGTGCTCAGCGGGATGAACGACTTTGCGCAGCTGACGGAAAACGTGCAGATTATGCAGTCGCTCACGCCGCTGGACGCGCGGGCGCACGCGGTGGTGCAGACTGCCGTGGAGAGCCTGCACGCCGCCAATGTCATCCCGTGCACGGCGTGCAAATATTGCGTGAACGAGTGCCCCGCGAAGATCCTCATCCCCAATATGCTGCGGCTGTATAACGACCAGCACGTCTTCGGGCTGCTGCCGCGCTTCACCAACCACTACAAATTCCTCACCGAGAGCGCCGGCAAGGCCTCCGCGTGCGTTGCCTGCCGCCAATGCGAGGCGCATTGCCCCCAGCACATCGCCATCGCGCACTGGATGGGGGAGGTCGCAGGGGTGTTTGGGTGAGGGTTGTGGGGGGTTACTCGTGGTATGACGTGCTCCAAGCCGTGCTGGCAGAAGTGATTTCGGTGTATTTCTTCTCCGCCATGCGGTCTGTCATGCAAGCAATGTAATCCGCCACCGTGCGTGCCGTCGTGATGTGGCGGCAGAGGTTAACGAATTGTTTTTCATCGATTGTTTGGGGTGTTTGTTGTTCCGCTGTTGCCGAAGGATCATAGAGTGATTGAACTGTTGGCATCATACTTTGCACTTCTGGGGGCAGTGTCTTTCCAAAAAGACGCTCAAATTTTTGATGCCATTTTTCTTCTCCATCTTTTAAGCGCAACAAATTTTCTGAATAATCAGACAACCGTTGCTCCTTCAATTCGGCACATCGCTCCTCTAAGTATTTATATACAAGAGAACCTAAAAGCCGGTTACTTTTTTCCTCTTCGGTTTCTGATTCGCTAGGTACTTCTAGGATAGAACCCTTAAACGGGTGGCGTGTGAGCTTCTGCGTATCAAAGCCAATGCGGAGTTGATACTCTTCTGGTAGCATATCCTGATGAGCCATGTAAAACTCAAACAGAGCCTTAATAATCATCTTGCCCTTAAGCTTCATGGAGCGCACGCGTGGCGAACCAATGTAATAATGACCAACAAAGGAACTTGTCCTCCCCAGTGCTTTCACATATTTTTCGTCCATGCTGACAATCATTTTCCGCTGCAAGGTTCTTTTGAACCACTTCTTAAAGTCACCAACCTTATCTGCCTTTTCCTTTAATTCAGCAGTCGATTGGTCAGAGATGTAGCCAATTTCACTCACATGTTCCCTAACCGCTGCAAGTGTGTTTTTGCCGTCGATAGGATCTTCTATGGAAGTATTAGCAGGGTTCGTCATCGCCTCGCTTCCTGCATCACGGACATCTCGTTCAGTTTTACCATCATATTCGGCTTTGAGCGTTTCTCTCGTTTTAGTGATCAAATGCGTCTCGAAAGCACGCACCACCGCACGATTGTCAATGCCGCACAGATAATGATTCAGAATCCAGACAACGTCATCGTTCTTTTTGAATTGTTTTGGGTAGATTCCTGTGATTAGAATCCAATGATAGGCAACGGAGAAGTAGAAATAAAGGCGCGCATAGCTATTGTTCGAGAAAAATTGCAATTTCTGCGTCTTTTTCAGGACAGAGTTGTCATTATCAAACAGCATCTTTAAGCCATCCACAAGATTTTTCAGTGGAGACTGATTTTCTGGGTGTTCTTTTTTCTCTTCAACTGAAAATGCAGAATGGATGGCTTTTTCCGAGACTGTCACAGGAGGAATGGTGATTGCAAAGCGCATATCCTCGATTCTGGCGTAGATAAAGTCGATAATTTGATCTTCTGTATAGCTGGCGACCTTGGTTTTATTGAGATATTTTGGAGTTTCAGATTTCTCTTTTTTGGGGTCTCGCGCAATGTGCCGCACTTGGTGAATTCTATGGAGCATGTCGTCCACTTTCTCTGCGACATCGCTGACCATTCCCCAGCGCACCATTTCGTCCCAGTCGTGCCCTGCATAGGCGATTTTGTCTGCCCAATATACAATCTGTGATTCTAGACCGCCAATGGTTATATTCGTCTCTTCTCCTTCGAGCAATGCTTCTTTCCATTCGTCATACTGCAAACGCCAACTTGCACGTGAGATGTCTTGCATTAGACAATCGGTGTCGTGTTTTAGGACACCTTCCAAGACTGGTTGCGAGAGGCACAGCCCCGAGATACCAAAGTTGTCGTAAATTGTGCTATGGCGCGAAAGATGGTTCAAGACTTTCACGCTCTGCAACGAGTGCGCGAAACGTCCAGCCCAAGCGTTGTGCAAACATGCGTCTAGTTGCTCTTCGCCCACATGTCCAAACGGCACATGACCAAAGTCATGTCCTAAAGCCATTGCTTCAGCCAACTCCCAGTTGCAACCCAATTGGCTAGCGACCGTTTTGGCAATACCAGCTACCTCCAGCGAGTGTGTAATCCGCGTCCGTTGTTCATCTGAAGCGCTATTGTGCATAACTTGTGATTTATACTGCATGAATCGGAAGAACTCTGACGAGCGAATGCGTTCGCACTCCCGCGCATAGCGCAGGCGCATACTGCCGTGCAACTGGAAAAATAGCATCAGGAACAATGCCACTTCGCGATGGACTTCTTCGCCTTCTTTTTTAGGATATAGATCATTTGGAAAATTGGGATATGGCAAGAAATATCGACTATAATGCACGCCTTGACGGAATGGCAACTCCATTTTTGTGAGCATTATTTCGATCAGTTCCAAAAGCGCTTTGGATTCAGCAGCCTTATCTTTATCTTCGTTATCTTTTGTTTGTTTCAGATACTCAATTACCTTTTGGATTACTTCAATGGTATCACCGGTGGAGACAGTATGTTGAATCCAACCATGCATACAAGCCATAAAGAGCGCGTAGAAGAGCATTGAAGTATCTTCCGAAATATTCTTTTCATTATCCAGATATATACTGAACGATGGGTACTTATGCGCATAGGGTTTCACGAGGTCGGCATACCCGCGCACACGGTCGCGTTTTTGCGCATAGAGCTTGAGCTTATCGTCTAGTGCGCGTTTCAAAGGCACGGATAGCGGGGAAAGGTTTTTGGATCCAGGAGATTTGAAGAACAAGGCTCGTTTCTTTTTATCGTTTGGCAAAGCCTCCCAGAGATATTTACTCACGTCAGTTAGGATTTTCCCATATTCATATTTAGCCATAAAAAACCTCCAACAATTTTCCACCAGTATAGCACAATCCTCAACAAAATGCAAGCAATTTTTTACAAAATTAGAAAAAAATAGCAAAAAAAGCGGAATGCCGTAGCATCCCGCCTTTTGCATCCCCTCACCCGCCAATCACCGCCTGCAACACCAGCACGCCGATGATGCCCGGCACGCCCAGCACCGCGCCGGCGGCAATCGTTGCCCAATTGACGGGCAGGCTGACGGGCAGGAACGTCCCCAGCAGGTTCACCGCAAACAGCGCCGCCACGCCGCTGAGCGCCGTAAGTAATGCCGCAACCAGCGGCCGTTTCGTCTTGACCAACCCCCACAGCGCGGCCAGCCCTGCGCCCGACAGGCACACAATCAGCACCGTATTCATACGCTCACCTGCGGCTTACTTGCGCCATAGATGGGCGCGATGGGTGCGTCGCTGAGCTTTTCGCGTTTGGCGCGTTTAATCAGGTAGCGATACCGCGCCTTGAGGCTCTCCAGCTCGTAGATGGCGGCCTCCACCAAGTCTTCGTCCTGCTCCATCTCAAAGCGCGCGTGCGCGGCGTCCATCGCCCGGCACACGGCGCGGATGTCGTCCAGCAGGGATTCAGCGGGCGTTTTCTCCGCCGGTGGCGTGGTAAATGCGCGGGCGAATGGGTTGAGCGTAATGGCCATAAGTTCTGCCTCCCGAAACTTTTTCTTTCATATCTATAGCAATTCTTGCGCATTTATGATAGAATTATACGCGGGAGGCGAAAGTTTGATAATAAGCTTCCGCGAAGTGCCTACAGCTAACCAGACCACGCGCTGAAAAACTCGCGACACTGTTGCGAGAAATGTAAAACTCTCACCAGTGGTGAGAGAATTGGCAGCTAACGCGAAAACGAGTAAGGAGAACCCAATGGAAGCGTTTGTATTAGAGCCGCATATTGCGTCGACCGTCTGGGGCGGGCGACGGCTAATTGAGGAATACGGCGTGCGCACGCGTTTGGCCAATGCGGCGGAGGCGTGGCTATTGTCGTGCCATCCGTCTGGCGAAAGCCGGGGGACGGGCACGCGCGGCGGGCAGACCCTCACGGAGATTTTGCGCGAGCGGCCGGACTACCTAGGCGAACACGTGGAGGGGGCGTTTCCGCTGCTCGTCAAGCTCATCGACGCGCGGGACGACCTGTCCATTCAGGTGCACCCCACGGCGGAGAGTTGCGCCCAGAGCGGACACGGTCAACCCAAAACAGAATGCTGGCTGATCCTAGAGGCCGAGCCGGGCGCGGAGCTGGTGCTGGGCTTTCAACAGGACGTCACGCCCGAACAAGTGCGTACGGCACTGGCGGACGACAACCTGCCGTATCTGCTACGCCGCGTCCCCGTGCGCAAGAACGACTTTTTCTTTATCGCGGCCGGGACGCTCCACGCCATTGGCAAGGGAATCCTGCTGGCGGAAGTGCAGCAGAGCAGCGACACCACCTATCGTCTCTATGACTACAACCGCCTTGGGCTGGATGGCCAACCGCGCCCCTTGCATGTGGAAGAAGCGCTGGCGTGTATGGACTTTCGCGGGCATGACCTGCAAGACGGATCGTTGGCTTCGAAACACTACAAAAAAACAAGTGCCCAGACGCTCTGCACTTGTCCCGAATTTACCGTGCGCCGCCACCGCTTTGAACAAGAGTGCGTCATCATGCCCAAACTCGATCGTTTTCGGGCGTTGCTGGTGCTGGAGGGCGTGGGGGAACTCAAGCAAGGCGGCGAGAGCCTGATGCTCCACAAGGGTGCGTGCGTCTTTTTGCCCGCGGGCAAATGGTGGTACTTGCTGGAGGGCGAAATGGACGTGTTGGAGATTTTGCCGTAGGAACAACGGATGTAGGGGCAGGGCGTGCCCTGCCCTGTCCTCTGACGGTACGGATAATCAGGGTAGGGCACGCCCTACCCCTACGGGCGCGGTGTGGCAACCGTGTCTTCATAAAAACAATCGTTTTGCCAATGGGCGGGGTTGTTGACAATGTAATTTGCAATACGAAAAAATTCTTCTTCGTTGCGTATAATGTGGTCATGAAAAGAACGTTGCCATGGGGAAAACCCGATTTGTTTGGTTGTCATTATCTTCAACGTTCTAACAAAATCTGACACCCCGTAGGGGGCGATGTCCACATCGCCCCGTTTGTCTATTATCACAATTAAATGCAAATGGTTCGGCATGATGATATATTTGTCAACACAGATGTCATGGCGATGATTCGAAAGATTATCGATTATTGTGTTGATTATTTTGCCAATATCGGATAATTCTGTTTTCGGGGCGATGTGGACATCGCCCCCTACAATCCGCCCGAACAATTCCACGCGGTCTTTGGCGCAAATGGTCACAAAATACGCGCCGTTTCGTGCATAATCGTAACCCTGCAGGCGGTTGGGTTTGCGGGTGCGCATGTTGTTCATGCTGATTTCTCCTGCGTGTTGATGCTCAGTTGCTTTACGGTGCGGTCAAAGTCGCTTTCTAGCTGGCGCATTTTCCATAACAACTGCGTCAATCCTCCTGCAACGGCGCAATATGCGTGCGATGAACGCGGCGGAAGAGGAGCAGCGAGAGCGCCAGCGCCACCGCCTCCGCGACGGGGAACGCCCACCACACGGCGTTGATGTTGCCCGACAGACTCAGCAGATACGCCACGGGCAACAGCACCACAATCTGCCGCACGAAGGAGATGATTAGGCTCGGTGCGCCCGTGCCCAGCGCTTGGAACGAGGAGATGATGATAATACAAAAGGCGGCGATGCAGAAGTGCGCGGCAATTATGCGCATCCCCGGCACGCCGATGGCGATCATGGCGTCCGACGCGTTGAAGATTTGTAGGAGCGGCGCGGGGAAGAGCTCAAACAGCAGCGCACCCAGCGCCATGAGCCCCAACGCAATGGCGATGGCGTATTTGAGGGTCTGCGTGATGCGTGCGGGCTTGCGTGCGCCATAGTTATAGGCCACGATGGGGACCATGCCGTTGTTCAGGCCAAAGACGGGCATGAAGACGAAGCTCTGGAGCTTGAAATACGCGCCAAAGAACGCCACGGCTGTCTCGGAAAACTTGACCAAAATGAGGTTCATCCCGTAGGTCATCAGCGAGCTGAGCGACTGCATGATCATACTGGGGACGCCCACCACCAGTATCTGCTTGAAAATCTCTTTGCGCAGGCGGAAGCCCTTGAAGCTGATGTGGATTTCGTGGTTATGGCGCAGGTTGAAGTAGAGCGCGAGCAAGGCGGCGACGCTTTGCCCGAGCACAGTGGCGAGAGCCGCGCCCACAACCTCTAAACGCGGGAAAAAGCCGATACCGAAGATGAGCAGCCAGTCGAGCAGAGTATTGGCCAGTGCGCCGACGATTTGGCTAATCATGGAGTAAAACGTTTTGCCCGTCGACTGGAGCAGGCGTTCCAGAATCACTTGGTTGAACGCGCCAAAGGGTACGCCGCAGACCCAGAGGATGTAGCCAATGCCATAGCCCAGGACAGCGGGGTTGCCCGTCTGCGAGCGCATATAGGGCCCGGCGATCAGGAGGCAAACGAGCGCAAAGATGCCAGAAATGCCCCAGGTGAGGACGAGCCCATGAGTGGCCGCCGCGTTGACATCGGTTTGGTTCTTCGCGCCTAGCGAGCGCGACAGGAACGCGTTGACGCCCACGCCCAGCCCCACGCTGATGGCGATCATGAGGTTTTGCAGGGGGAAGGCCATGGTCACAGCGGTGAGCGCGTCCTCATTGAGTTGCGCCACGAAAGCGCTGTCTACGATGTTATACAGTGCCTGCGCCAGCATAGAGAGCATCATGGGGGCGGAGATGGTCAGAAGGAGCTTGCCCACGGGCATCGTACCCATGCGGTTTTCGCGTATCGTGTTTTCGGGCTTGTCCTGCGTGGGGGAAAGGGTCGATTCGTCATGCATTTTGTCTGTCTGCCTTCATTACGTTTTCTCTATATTATACCAGATTTTTGGGGGAAAGTAAAATGGGTGAGCGGGGCGGAGACGGGGGCATCCCCTACAATTTTAGAAGACAGCGTTGTTGCCGCTCTGTCTTCTGCCCTCTCTCATCTGTCCTCTGTTTGGACAAAAAAGCGCAAAATGTGCAGGTTTTCGTTTTGGGAAAACAGGATTTTGCCCGTGTCGATCGCCTGTGGGGCAGAGAGCGCGTGGGTCTGTAACATACGGTAAATCGCGCCGTTGCGGGCGTTGGTGAGGCTCTCTAGCGTGGTGGCGGCGGTGTCGGCATCAGCAAAGCGCAGCGAGAGCGTGTACACCCCCTGCCGCAGATTCGCGCCCAGTGCCGCGCTGATTTTCTCGCGCACTTTGTTGGAATACTCCGTGAAATACAGCCCTTGATGCACAAAAAAGTTGGCATCCGTTTGGGTGCAAGCGACTATCTCTGTGGCCGCCCTGTGCGTGCGCCCGAGCTCCGCATCACTCAGGTTGAAGTAGTCATAGCGCACGCCGCCGGGCGCGTCATCGCTCACCACGGGGTCGTCCCAGGTAACGTCCAGATTCGTCCACACGCCGTCCACACGCACGGTGTTCCACATGTGCGATTCGCTCTTGCCCACGCTGTTGGTGGCCGTGCCCGTGCGCAGCATGTTTTCCACGCCCAGCGCGTCGAGCAGCATCTTCGCCGCGCGGGCATAGCCCTCACACGCCGCCTTGCCCAGCACCAGCGCACCGTAGGGCGTGGACTGCGCGGCAGAACCGTCATTGGTGTAGTCGATACGCGCCACGAGGAAATCATGCACGGCTTTTTCCAGCGCAAAGTCGTCCACATTGGTCTGGACAGTCGCGAGAAACGCCTGTTTTTCTCTCTCCACCGCCGCGCTGTAGTCCGCATAGAGCGCTTGCGCGAAGCGATAGTCCGGCTGAAAATAGGTCTTGTTGCCCTGCGTCACCAGCGTGTACACTTCACCCAGATTGTACTGCGCGGGGTTGTCGTAGCTATACGCCTCAATCACGGCGGCCAGTGCATCGCTGTCCATTTTCGGAATTTCCACGCGTTCGGGGAAGTCCGGCAGTGCCGCCAAAATGGCCAGATAGGCGTGCTGTTGGCGCGGTGTCAGGCGGGCATAGTAGTGCCGTGAGGGCGCGGGAACAGGTCGGTCGGGCGTGGGGACAGCGGGGGCGGGCGTGGTGGGCGGCGTTTCCCAATCGGGCGTCTTCTGCAAAAACGGCAGGTAGAACAGCAAATCGGCGTGCAGTTCCTCCCACAGAGTGCAACCCGACAGGCTCACGACCAAAAGAAGTAGCGTGAGACACAGAACACCCAGACGGCCAGCACGCTTCATGGCGCCTCGCTTTCGGTCAGGGCATCAAGTGCCACCGTCTGGAGCAACAGCGTCTGCCCCGGCGCGGCGATATAATCCAGCGCGGCGCGGGCTTGCAGGTAGTCCAGCGCGGTGATGTCGCTGTCCACGGCGTTGATCAGCCGCGTGAAGCGTGCTTCGCCCTTGGCGTGGCTGTTTTCGCTCAGCCCCAACGCAAGCAGACCGCAAAAGATGTCGCCCTGCGTTTGTGTGTCGCCCTCTTGGGCGCACCACTGCACAAAGCGCAGCAGGGACTCCCCGCGCTGGCGGCTTTTGCCCGCGAGCAGCGTGCGCCGCGTGCCGTCCCAGACGAATTCGGTTTGTTCGTCCAGCACCAGCTCCAGCCCACCGAACTCGTTCACGATGTCCTTGAAGCCGCTCTCATTCACGAGAACCGCGCGATCCACCGTCACGCCCAACTGTTCCGCCAGCGATTTTTTGGCTTGTGCGGGACTGGCCACGCCGCCCGATTCCAGTGCCGTGCGCTGCTTTTTGCTCAGCACCGCCACCTGCGCCTCGCGCGTCTGCGCCTCTATCCGCACCACCGCCGCCGTGCTCTGCGCGTCACTGTCCAGCACCAGCAAAAAGTCTGCGCTCCCCAGCGCGTCCACGGAGGCTTGTGTACTCTGTTCGCTGGGCGCGGTGGTCGGGTCGTCCACTGTTTTACCCGCTTCTTTTAGGTAATACAGCCCCGATGCCGCCGCCAGCACCGCCACGAACGCCAAAAACGACAGCACCACCAACAGCGTGCGCTGGTGTTTTTCCTGCTTCACCGTGCGGTATTCCTGCCGCGTTTTATTGGGCGTTGGCATGGTCTCTCACTTCCTCTTGCAGGGTGATTTTGTGGCTCAGCGGCGGCAAAAGCCACGCGCCGAACTGTGCGCTGTTTGTAGTATGGGCGTTGAGCATGACGCGTAGACAAACGCCGCCGCCCGTGCGCTCTAAGACCAGCAGGCTCTCAGCCGCGTGGAGAATCTGGCACGGCGCATCCTTGAACAGCGGCAGGGTGCGGCGCAGCTTGCCCAAGTCTCGATAGTGCGCCACGAGCTCGGCGTCCTCGTCTCCCCACGGGAAACAGCCCCGGTTGAAGGGGTCGCGCCCGCCCTGCATCCCCGCCTCGTCCCCATAATACACGCAGGGGATGCCCGGCAGAACATACTGTAGCACGCTGGCCAGCTTCAGCCGCCGTCTGGCCAAATCCAGTGCTTCGGGGGAGAGCGGCAAAGCCTGTCGGTCGTCTAGGGGCGCGTCACCCAAAAGCGTGAGGACGCGCTGGGTGTCGTGCGTGCCGATGTGGTTCATGGCCAAATGCAGGGCGCGGGGCGGATAGTGCTCGCGCAAGGTCTCCAGCGTTTCGGCCAACTGTGCCGCGTCCCCGCCGCGCACGTAGGCCAAGATGGCGTCCGCGAGCGGGTAGTTCATCACGCTGTCGAGCTGCCGCCCTTGCAGATAACGCCGCCGCACGCCGTGGCTGAACTTGTCGCTCGCGTCCTCCCACACTTCGCCCAGCAGGTAAGCATCGGGCTTTTCGCGCTTCACCGCCGCCGCAAACGCGTCCAAAAACACGTCCGGCAGCTCGTCCGCCACGTCCAGCCGCCAACCGGACGCGCCCAGACGCAACCACTTTTGCGCCACCGACTGCGCAAACGCAAGGTAGCTTGGTTCGTCTTCGCGCAGCTCTGGCAGGATGTCCACACCCCACCACGATGCATATTTTGTCGGGTAGTCCGTGAACTTGTACCACGCGCGATACGGGCTGTTGGGGTCAAGGTACGCCCCGCCCAAACCATAGCGTCCCGCGCGGTTGAAGTAGACACTGTCCGCACCCGTGTGGCTGAACACGCCGTCCAAAATGACGCGGATGCCCTGTTTTTTGGCGGCAACGCACAGTGCCGTGAAGTCCGCTTCTGTGCCCAAAAGCGGGTCGATGGTCTCGTAGTCCGCCGTGTCGTAGCGATGGTTGCTGTTGGCGGCAAAGATGGGGTTGAGGTACAGGCAACGCACGCCCAGCGCCGCCAGATACGGCAGTTTTTCCTGTATGCCCCGCAGGTCGCCGCCGAAAAAGTCGTAGTGTTCGGGTGGGACGGTCTGCGTGCCGTAGGGGCACGTCACCGACGTGCCCGTGGGGGCAGTCGGCGTGGCGTGAGGCGTGCCGCCCCAGTCTGTGCGCAAAATGCGCTCAACGGGCACACCAGCTTTGGGCATCTCGCTCTTTGCGAATCGGTCGGGGAAAATCTGATACAACACGCCGCCATAGAGCCAGTCGGGCGCGGCATAATCCTGGGCATACACCGTCAGCGGAAAACGCTCTTCGCTGCCCCAAACGCCGATGGACTTTTCTCCCGCGCCAATCGACCACGCGCCCCCCGCCAGTGCACACTCGAAGTGATACCAATATAGCCCCGTCTCGTTCAGTGACACCGTGACGCACCACCACTCCTCGCCCTCGCCCTGCAAGCGTTCCCACGCCATGGGGTGGGTAACCGCCGCCTCGCCGTCGCGTGCCACCCACAGTTGCACGCCCGAACAGCCATAGTCCCGCGGCACGATGACGCGCAACGTCACGGCACTGCCAACCAGCACCGCCCCATAGGGAGACTTGTGGTAGTCAAAACGAGATTGAAAGGGGATGTGGGACAACGCAATCTCCTTTGTCTATTAGGTAACCGCTGATGCATTTCATTTGTAGGGGCGAGCGCACAATTGACAATTTACAAATAACAATGAACAATTGTTGCAAGGTGCAGGCATGAGGATTGCGACCAATTGTTCATTGTTATTTGTTAATTGTTCATTGCAATGCCTTGATTATAGGCATTCAGCCGCGCCACCACACGGTCGTTGAAGTCGCCCACCATGCTGTCGGTGTTGTTGAACCAGATTTGCGGCATAACGCGCAGCCACGCGTCAAAGTCCGGGTGATCCAGCACGGCCAGATTGGAGGTTTCGGCGTCTTTGAGCAAGCTCCAATATGCAATCGCCTTCAAGCTCAGCGGCGGGGTAGATTGCGCCTGATTGAGGCTGAACCCGTTTTGGCGGTTGCTGGGGTCGGCGCGTAAGCGGTCGTACTCCGCCGCAATGTCCGCGAGGAGCGTTTGCGTGTCCGGCTCGTTGTGCCATGTGGCAACGCTGTCATCGTAGTAGTAGCGGCATCCAGGTGTCTGCTCCTTCTTAAGGAGCACCACCGCGCCCGCCTTGCCCTCGGGCACAACGTCCCGCCAGCGCAGCTTGCCCAGCGGGATCGCGTTCGGGTCATAGTGCACAAAGTCCCACAGGCTCTGGCCGTCCTCACGGATCGTGCCAATCCACGTCACCAGATCGTCCAGCGTGTGCGGCGCGGGATAGACGTGTTGCAAATCCACCAGCAACATTTCGCCCGGGTTTTCATGCAAAAAGCGCAGCAGGTGGCGCAGGTTGGGCTCAAACGCGCCCGAGATAAACGAGTGCATGTTCGCCCACTGCGTGCCGTCCCAGGTGACGCGGATGTCGAACAAGCGCACGCCGCGCTGTGCCAGCTCGTAGGCGTTGCTGCGCTGTGCGCGTGCCTGCCGCGCGAACACGCCGCCGCCCAGTAGCTTGAGGAGGGGGTTGCCCAAAATGGGCGTGTCGGAGTTGGGGTCGAGCGGGCTTTTGGGGTCAATCTCGTTGCTGAAGGCATCGTGCGCCCCGAGCATGGCCACGTTCACCACCCGTGGGTTGGCGTTGACCGGGACGTTGTCGCGCAGGATGTGCGCGTAGTCATGGGTGGTGACGGCGGTCTGGTTGCGCTGGTCGTCATTGCGCAAGAACCAGACAAAGAATCCGGCCGTCGCCACAACCGTGCCCAGCGCACCATACCCCAACACACGCAGGGCGGTGGGTGTTTTCTTTCGCATGGTGAAATCCCTTCTAGATGCTAGATGTTTGCACTCTCACTGCGGGCGGATGATATCCGCCCCTACTATGATCGCACTACTAACGCGCAACTGGCTTTTTGCCCGTTGAAGAGCGTGACGGTGATGGTGGCTTTGCCCTTCTTTTTGGCGGTGATTTTGCCCGACTGGTTGACGATGGCCACGGCCTTGTTGTCGCTCTCCCACGTCTGCACCGCGCTGGCCGTGCCCGCGGGCAAAGTCGCCTTGAGCGTCAGGTTTTTCCCGACGCTCAGGGTCGCGCTCTTTTTGCTGAGCGTCACTTTGGCGGGGGCTTTCTTCACCGTCACGGTGATGCTGGAACTGAATTGGTTATAGGTCGTCACGGTGATTGTTGTCTTGCCGGGGGCTTTGGCCGTGATTTTGCCGTTTTTGTCCACCGTGGCGATGGCGCTGTTGGCGGAGGCATAGGTCCGCGTGGTGGCCGCCCCGGCGGGGGTGATGGTCACCTTGGTGGCGTATTTTTCGCCCTTGCCCAGCGTGACGGATTTACTCAGCGCAATCTTCGTGGGCGCTTTTTTCACCGTGAGGGTGTAGCTGGCCTTCTTGCCGTTCGGGGTTTTGGCTGTGATGGTGACTGTGCCCGCTTTTTTGGCGGTCACTTTGCCCTTGCTGTCCACGCTGGCGATGGTGGCATCGCTACTGATCCAGCGGATGCTTTTGTCCGTGGCGTTGGCGGGGAGCACCGTGGCCTTGCGGGTGAAGCTCTGCCCAATGCGGGCATAGGCGGTGCTCTTGTCGCTGAGCTTCACGCCCGTGGCCTCCACGGCCGCCACCGTTACGGTGATTTTCACCGTCTGCCCGCTGTCGGTCTGGGCGGTGATGGTGGACTTGCCCAGCGCAAGCCCCGTCACCACGCCGCGGGTATTCACCGTGGCGATGGCGGGTTTGCTGCTTTTCCACGTGAACGAACTGGGCTCAAGCTTGGCGGAATAGGCCGTAAAGCCAGGATTGACGCTGGTGATTGAGATGGCGTAAGTGTCGCCCGTCCCCACGCGCACGGAGGCGGCCGCGCTCTTGAGAGTATAGCGTCCCGCGAGCACTTGAACGTCTTGCGTAAGCGTTTTGTTGCTATAATTGGTTGATGAGGCGACTTTAACCGTTTGGTCTGTGAACAGCTGCGTCCAATAGGTCACGCCATTATGGACGAACACGCCCACGCCTATGGTGGTGAACGCCGCTGAGGCCTTGCTTGCGGCCATGATGTTGGCTTTGTGCCCGGGGGAGTTCATCCAGCCGCTCATCACGGCGGCAGCGCTGGTGTAGCCCGCCGCGATGTTCTCGCCCGCGGCGTTCATGTCGTTGGTGAACGCGTAAAAACAGCCATCGCCGTCGGGGCGCGTGTGCCCAAAGTCTACGGCGATTTCCGCCGCGCGGAGCATGGCATCCTCCATGAGCTGCGCGTCCATCTTCAGGGCGGGCAAGCCCTCTTTGGCGCGTTCTTTGTTCACGAGGGTCAGCACGGAAAAGGCGGCGGGATAGTTGTTTGTGCCCTTGATTTTGAGCGTGTCCAGCCCCGTTTCGGCCAGCACGCCCAGCGGCAACAGTGCCGCCAGTAGCAATGCCAGACAAAGCGCGGCAATGCGCTTTGTGCAGGATGTGGTTTTTGTGGATTCCATAGATAACTCCTTTTTCAGAGAACAGATGTCAGAGGGCAGAAGGCAGAGCTTAGTGGTCAAACTTTTGGGGGCAATTCTATCTTCTGTCCTCTGTTCTCTGCCCTCTGTTGTTCCATACTCGGTTGGGGGCATGGGGGTCAAAGCGTGCTTGTGCGCCTTGGACGAATTCGGGCAAGGGCTGGACGGCAGTGTGCGCGTTTAGGGGGCAGGCCTCTTGGCACAGGTCGCAGCCCCACAATACGCCGGACTGCGCCGCCAGTGCCGCGCGGTCGGCGTCCTTGCGCTGGGAGCGGAACGACAGGCAGCGCGTGCGATCCACGCCGTTTTCGCCAATCGCCCCCACGGGGCACGCACGAGCGCAGGCATGGTCACATGCCGTGCAGGCGGCGGGCGGGGGGACGTGTACCGCTTCATTATACCTTGTCCAGTGCGATTTGTCAATCGTAGACACAATACAACCCAAAAAGACCCAGCTGCCCCAGCGCGGGTGGACAAACAGGGTGTGCCGCCCCAAGACCCCCAGAGCGCAGTGCACGGCGGTGTGCTTTTCGGGAATGGGGGAGTTATCCACAAAGGGCACGAACGCTTCGGCGGGGTAGGTCGTGCGCAGCAGATCGCACGCTTGTTCCAGCCGCGCCAGAATGACGCGGTGGTAGTCCGGCACGACGGCAAAACGTGCCACGTTGCGCCCGGCATAGAGCGTCTCGGGCAAGCGATAGGGAAACACAGCCATGAGCACGCTTTGCGCACGCGCAGGCAACCACGCCGCCGCGCGGCAGGGCAACAGATGCCCCGCCACGTCCGCATAGGCGCACGCCGCCCAATCTGGCAAAAGCGCGTCCAGCGCGGGAAGCAAGGCTGTGTTTGTATCCGACACAAGGAATCCTTTCTAGTTTTTTCGGTTAGGGACTAGGTGTGTGAACCGTAGGGGCGGCAACCTGCCGCCCGTTGATCCTCCCAAACCACACCGGTTCGCACAGCGGGCGACCGGGGACGGTCGCCCCTACTATACCACGGGCGGCAGGTTGCCGCCCCTACAGAGGCATGAGGGCATGAGGGTTCAGGCTTGAGGGGGAACGTGCAAACAATTGTACATTGTTCTTTGTTAATTGTTCATTGCGCAAGCTTGCGTATGCCCTCTAAGCGATTGAGCGCCTCAATGAGCGTCTCTTCTTTTTTGGCAAAGTGAAAGCGGATGAGGTGGTGCACGTCCTCGCGGAAGAAGCTAGAGCCCGGCACGGCGGCCACGCCCACACGCTCGGCCAACTGTTCGCAGAAATGCAAATCGTTGGCGTAGCCAAACGCGCTGATGTCCACCAGCACGTAGTACGCCCCCTGCGGCTCGGTGAAGGGCAGGCCGATACGGCGCAAGCCGTCCAGAAACAGCGTGCGTTTGGCGGTGTAAACCGCCGTCAGCTCGTCGTAATATTCCTGCCCAAAGCCCAACGCGGTGACCGCCGCGGCCTGCAGGGGCGCGGCGGCGCCCACGGTCAAGAAGTCGTGCACCTTGCGTGCCACCTCCACGATTTCTGGCGGCGCGATGATGTAGCCCAAACGCCAGCCGGTGATGGAGTAGGTCTTGCTCAGGCTCGAGCAAGAGAGCGTCCGCGCCCGCATCCCCGGCAGGGAGGCGAAATACACGTGCTCATGCGGCGCATAGACAATGTGCTCGTAGACTTCGTCCGTGATGACGTAGCAGTCGTATTTTTCCGCTAGAAACGCGATGCACTCTAGCTCCGCGCGGGTGAACACCTTGCCGCAGGGGTTGGAGGGATTGCAGAGAATGAGTGCCTTTGGGTGCTGGGCGAACGCCGCCTCCAGCTCGTCGGGCTTGAACGAGAATTCTGGCGGATGCAGGGGCACGTAGATGGGCTCAGCCCCCGAGAGGATGGCATCCGCGCCGTAGTTTTCATAGAACGGCGAGAACACAATCACTTTGTCGCCGGGGTTGCAGACGGTCATCATGGCGCACATCATGGCCTCGGTGCTGCCGCAGGTGACCACGATTTCGGTTTCGGGGTCGATGTCGTAGCCCATGAGGGCGGACTGCTTTTTGGCCAGCGCGGCGCGAAAATCCGCCGCGCCCCAGGTGAGGGCGTACTGGTGTGGGCCATCCACGGCCAAATCGCGCAGGGCGGCGGTGAGGGCGGCGGGCGGATCAAAATCCGGGAAGCCCTGAGAGAGGTTCACCGCGCCGTGCTGATTCGCAATGCGTGTCATGCGGCGAATGACGGAATCGGTGAAATCGGCCGTGCGCAGAGAAAGTGCTTGCATAATAAAACCCCTTAGGCTTTGCAATTAACAATTGACAATGAACAATGAACAATTGTTTGTGGGGGAAGCGGTCGCCCCTAGCCCCTCGCGCCTGTATCCTCATGCCTCATCCCTCTAAGCCCCCACAATTGTTCATTGTTCATTGTTCATTCTTCATTGAACTGATTGCTTGTGCGAAGTCGGTGATTAAGTCCTCTATGTCCTCGATGCCTACGCTGATGCGCAGGGAATCGTCATAGACCCCGGCGGCGGTCTGGGCGGCTGGCGTTGCGTGCAGATAGATGGTGCTGGCCGGGTGAATCGCGAGGGTGCGCACGTCGCCGATGTTGGTGGCGATTTTGGCGTATTTGAGCGCATCCAGCAGCGCAAACGCTCGCGCCTTGCTCCCCGCCCGCAGGGTAAGAATCGCGCCGCCCTGTCCGCCCACAAACTGCGTTTTCGTCAGCGCGGCATAGCCACTGCGCGGCAACGCCGGGTAGTTCACGTCCGCCAGCTCGTCGCGCGTCTCTAGATAGGCGGCCAACTGCGCGGCGTTTTGGCACAGCCGCTCCATGCGCAGACCCAGCGTCTCCAGCCCCAGAATGTTCAGGTAGGCGTTTTGCGGGGCGAGGCACGCGCCAAAGTTGCGCCACAAATCCTGCCGCAGGCGCACGCTATAGGCCAGCTTGCCGTACTTCTTATACGCCGCCAGCGCAGGGAACTTCTCGAAGTCCCAGGCGATCTTTGCCCCGTCGGCAATCACGCCGCTGATGGCGTCGCCACTGCCGTTGATGTACTTGCTGGAGGAATGCACCACAATGTGCGCACCCAGCCGCAGGGGTTGCACCAGCGCGGGCGTGGCCGTGGTGCTGTCCACGATGAACACCAGCCCCTTTTCGTTGGCCACGGCCGCCACGGCGGCGATGTCCACCACGTCCAGCTTGGGGTTGCCGATGAGCTCCGCGAAAATTACTTTGGTGTGTTCGTTGGTCTGCGCACGGACGCTCTGCGCGGTCACCGTCTCCACAAAGCGCGTGGTGATGCCAAAGCGTTCCAGATCGTGCAGTAAATCCAGCGTGCCGCCAAAGAGACCGCTGCCAGCGATGATTTCGTCGCCGCTTTGTAGGACGCACAGCAGCGCGGCGGTGATGGCCGCCATGCCAGAGGCGCAGCTCACCGCGTCCACCGCACCCTCCAGCGCGGCGATGCGTTTTTCAAACGCGCTCACGGTGGGGTTGCCGATGCGGGTATAGGCAAAGCCCGGCGCACGGTTCGCAAAGACCGCTTCCAGCTTTTCCGCGCTCTCGTGCGCAAAGGCAGAGGCCTGATAGATGGGCGGCAGCGTCGCGCCGGGGGCATCAAGCACGGGCACGCCGTGGAGGAGCTGTGTGTTGAATTTCATGCTAGTGTCTCCAAAACCTGTTGTACGCCTTTGGCGTCTAGAATCACGGGGTTGTTCTGCATGTTGGGGTGCAGACATTTTGCCGCCAGCGTGGGCAACGCAGCGGCGGGGATGCCCGCATCGGCTAGGGTGCGGGGGATACCCAGCGCGGCGTTGAGGCGGTCGATTTCGTCCGCCAAAGCGTCTGGCGTGGCAAAGCCCAGCGCGTGGGTGTGCGCGGTGAGCGCCTCCCCGTTCAGCCGCGTGAACGCCGCCAGCGTGAAGGCGCAGGCCGCGCCGTGGGTGAGGCCGTAATCCGCCGTGAGGGGGAAGGAGCACGCGTGCACCCCGGCGGTTTTCGTCTGCGCAAACGCCAGCCCCGCCAAGAGTGCGCCCTCGCTGAGCGCCTCTCTGGCGCTCAGATCCGCCCCGTCCGCGTAGGCGTTCTCTATCGAGCGCAAAATCAGCCGCGCGGCCTGTTTGGCCAAGGCATCGCTGGCAGGGTTGTGGTTTCGGCTCCAGAGGGCTTCCAGCGCGTGGCTCAGGGCATCCATGCCCGTGTCCGCCGTCACGCGGGGCGGAACGCTCAGCGTCAGGCGCGGGTCGACAAGGGCAGTGTGCGGGTACATCTTCGGCGCGGCGACGGGGGCTTTCGCGCCCGTGTGGTCGTCACTCAGGACGCTGATCATCGTCACTTCGCTGCCCGTGCCCGCCGTGGTGGGCAGAGCGACCAGCGGCAGCGCGAGAGAATCCGTGTGCGCGGCGATTTTCGCGCAGTCCAGCACCGATCCGCCGCCCAACGCCACCACCACGTCCGCCTGCACCGTGCGCAAAAAGGCCGCGCAGTCACGCACATTGCCGTGGGTGGGGTTGGGGCGCACATCGCTGAAGACACCCACAAAGTCGCCCGTGCGCAGAACGCCCGATCCCAGCGCCGAGCGCGAGGCCACCAGAGCCGGGCGTTCCCAGCCGTTTTGCGTCAGGACATCGCCCAGCCCAGCCGCCGCACCCGTGCCGAAAATCACCCGCACGGGGTTGTGCCATTGCCAATTCATGTTTGCTCCTGTTGATAATCTTTGATGCTGAAATTTTCGTCCAAGCGCACGCCAAAAGCGGTTTGAATCGCCCCGCTGGCCACGGCCTGCGCCGGTTCTCCCTGAAAGAGCAGTTCCTGCGCGTGGAGCACTAGGCACGCGTCCGCAAAATGCAACGCCAAGGGCAGATCGTGCGCGATAAGCATAACGGTTTTGCCCGCGTCTGTCAAGTCCTTTAGGGTGTGCATGAGCGAAATTTGCACGGAAATGTCCAAAAACGCCGTCGGCTCGTCCAGCAGGATGAGCGGCGTGTCCTGCGCGAGGGTCATGGCGAGAGCGGCTTTTTGCTTTTGACCGCCGCTGAGCGTGGGCAAGCGGCGTTCCGCGAACGACAGTGCACCCGTGCTGCGCAGTGCCGTCTCTACGATTTCCCGGTCGCGCTCGCGCAGGATGTGCCGCCGCCCCAAGTGCGGGTAGCGCCCGTGCGCCACCAGCTGGCGCACGGTGATGTCCGGCACTTGCCGCCACTGGGGAAAGAGCGCGATGCGCTGGGCGCGTTCTTGTGAGGAGAGCGCCGCGATGTTCTGCGCCCCCGCGCCGTGTAGCGTAATCGTGCCCGTCTGCGGCGCGACTAACCCAGCCGCCAGGCGCAATAGGGTGCTCTTCCCCGAGGCGTTTGCCCCCAACAGTGCCGTGCATTTGCCCGGCGCAAGACTGAAGCTGATGTCCCGCAAGACCTCTGCCCGGCCGTAGGAAAAACTAACGTGCCCGAACTCAAGCATGGCCGCGCCTCCGCAATAACAGATAGAGAAAAAACGGACCGCCCAGCAGATTCAGGAAGATGCCCGCCGGGAGCTCGTAGGGCGCGAACAGAGTACGCGCCAGCAAGTCGCAGAGCGTCACCAGTGCCCCGCCGCAGAGCAGACAGCCCACCAGCTGCACCCGCGTTGTCCCCGTGGGAAACAGACGACGCACGATGTGCGGCGTGAGCAGCCCCACAAAGCCCAGCAGTCCGCAGACGCTCACCGCCGCGCCCGCCAGCGAGGCGATGAGCACGATGAGCACCGCGCGGGTGGCGGAGACGCGCACGCCCAGCGTGGCGGCGGTGTCGTCCCCCAGCGCGAAGACATCCAGCGTGCGCGTCCAAAAAAACGCGGCGATGAGCGCGACGAAAATCAACGTGGCCGAAGGCCAGATTCTGCCCCAGCCGATGCCCGCGAAGCCGCCCAGCAGGAAGGCGTTGTAGCCGGGCAGGGCTTCAGGGACGAGTGTGTGCAGGGCATCGATGCCCGCCGAGAGTATCCCGCCCACGGCCACACCCGCCAGAATGATCGTCCCCCGCCGCGAACCCACGCGGGCACTGAGCGCATAGACCAGCACCGCCGCGCCCACCGCGCCCGCGAGGGCAAAAGCGGGCGTGGCCGCGCTGCCCACGGGGAGCAGGACGCCGCACAGCGCCACCGCCAACCCCGCGCCGGAGTTGATGCCCAGCAGCGTGGGGGAGGCCAGCGGGTTGCTCAGAAGTGTCTGGCACAACAGCCCCGCCGCCGCCAGCGCCGCGCCGCACAGCAGTGTCGCCGCCACGCGGGGCAGGCGGATCTGTAGCAAAATCTGCGCCGAGAGACTGTCGCCCGTCAGGCGCACCGCCCCGAACGTCAACGCCAACGCGCAAGAAAGTCCCCACACCAGTATGAGAGGGATGAGGCGTGAGGTTACAGGGTTGAGGGGGCGCGAAACCGCGTGCGTCTCCCCCGCTGTGCGCCCGAAAATCCTCATGACTGAACCCTCAACTAGATGCTAGATTTTAGAGACTAGAGGCTAGACTTCTTAATATTAGACGTTGTTGTCTTTCTAGCGAAGATAAGGTATCAATGCAAAATCAGCATTGAACACTTGACAAATGCACAGGAATGACGTATAATATGCACAGAGGGGCGGACGGAACGGTTCTCCCATCGAATGTTTTTCGGAATTAACCGCTAACCGTGCGAAGGGGAGCGGTTATTTCCTTCTTTGGTTGGACATAGCGATGATGGCTACCGTTGAGATCCAGAGGATCAGATAGGTCATTGCTAGTATTTCCATAAGTATCACCTCCTTCTGTCAAAGATGAAGGTGATGGGAAAACCGCTCGTGAACGCGCC
>JAISJQ010000009.1 GCA_031261445.1 Oscillospiraceae bacterium
CATCACCTTCATCTTTGACAGAAGGAGGTGATACTTATGGAAATACTAGCAATGACCTATCTGATCCTCTGGATCTCAACGGTAGCCATCATCGCTGTGTCTAACCAAAGAAGGAAATAACCGCTCCCCTTCCACGGTAAGCGGTTATAACCCTTAGCGATTGATGGGAGAACCGTTCCGTCCGCCCCTCTATGCATATTATACGCTTTTGTCGCGCATTTGTCAAGTGCGCTAGATTTTTAGGACAGAGGGCAGATGATATCCGCCCCTACATGTTCGCCCTGACTAGGGTAGGGCACGCCCTACCCCTACAACCCCATCGCCTTACGCACAAAAATAGGTTCTGGCGCGAACGCACCAGAACCTATTCACTATTCACTAAACTCTATTACCTAAAATTGTTCATTGAATTGAATTCTGCCGCAAAATATGCTATACTATTGCGTACCCTGTAGGGGCGCGTGGATTGCGCCCGACCATGGAGGACACAAACATGATACCAATCATCCAAGCGGACGGCGTGACCGAGGCGCAGTTGTTCCAAAAGCTCAAGGCACGCGCAGGCGAAACCGACACGCGCGTTGCCGCGATTGTGGAGGACATCATCGCAAACGTGCGCACGCATGGCGACGCCGCCTTGCGCGAATACACCGAACGCTTTGACGGCGCAGTGCCCGAAAAGTGGATTCTTGACCGCGCAGACATGCAGGCGGCTTTGGACACACGTGAGCCAGCCTTCATCGCCGCGTTGCAAAAAGCCAATCTGAACATCAACCTTTTCCACTCCCAGCAGTGGCAAAAAAGCTGGCTGACCACGGAAAAGGACGGCACAATCCTAGGGCAGCGCGTGCGCGGACTGCACCGCGTGGGGCTGTACGTCCCCGGCGGCACTGCGCCGCTGTTTTCCAGCGTGCTGATGAACGCCATCCCCGCCAAAATCGCGGGCGTGGAGGAACTCATCATGCTCACACCGCCCCAAAAGGACGGCACGGCCAACCCCGACATCCTAGCGGCGGCGGCCATTGCGGGGGTGGACAAGGTCTACCTCGTGGGTGGCGCACAGGCCATTGCGGCGGCGGCTTACGGCACGGAAAGCATCCCGAAAGTGGACAAAATTGTGGGGCCGGGCAATATCTTCGTCGCCACGGCCAAAAAGCAGGTCTTCGGGCAGGTGGACATCGACATGATTGCCGGGCCCTCAGAGATTCTCATCATTGCCGACGAGACGGCCAATGCCCGCTACGTAGCGGCGGATCTGCTGGGGCAGGCAGAGCACGATGTGCTGGCCAGCGCGGTGCTGCTGACCACGTCCCAAACGCTCGCCGAACAAGTGGTGGCGGAGCTAGAGAAGCAAGCCGCCCTACTCCCCCGCCGGGACATCATCGAAAAAAGTCTGCCGGATTACGGCGTGATTGTGGTCTGCGACACGCTGGCTCGCTGCATCGAGCTGTCGGAAGAATTCGCGCCCGAACACTTGGAGCTGGCCGTGCGCGACCCGCTGCAATACATCGGCCTGATTGACAACGCGGGCAGCGTCTTCCTCGGGCACGACACCCCAGAGAGCCTCGGCGACTACTACGCCGGGCCCAACCACGTCCTCCCCACGGGCGGCACGGCACGCTTTTTCAGCCCGCTGGGCGTGGATGCGTTTCTCAAACGCTCCTCGTTCATCTACTACACCAACGCGGCCTTGCGTGCGGCGGCGGATGACGTGATTCGTCTGGCACGCGCGGAACAGCTGGACGGCCACGCCAACGCAGTGGCTGTGCGCATCAAACCATAAGGAGAAGCTATGCCTTTTTTTCTCAACGCGAAAGTGCGCGATTTAGTGCCCTATGAACCCATCATGGGCGACTTTCCCGTGCGCTTGGACGCCAACGAATCCTTCCTGCGCCCGGACAGCGTGGCGTTTGAAGAGATTGCGCGCGCGGTGGAGGGCGTGGCGTTCAATCGCTATCCTGACCCCACGGCGGCGGCACTGACGGCGGCGTTTGCGGGCTATTACGGCATCGACTCCACGCGCGTCACAGCTGGCAACGGCTCGGACGAGCTGCTCTCGGTGCTCCTGACGGCGTTCACCCAACAGGATGACAAGGTGGTCACCTTTACACCAGATTTCAGCATGTACGGCATCTACGCCACGCTCTCTGGCTGCGAACATATGCCGCTGGAGAAGAAAAACGGGCAGTTGGACTTGAGCGCGGCGCAGGGCATTCGCGCCCGTGTGGTGCTCTTCAGCAACCCCTGCAACCCCACTAGCTTGACCATCCCAGCGGAGGAAATCCGCCGCTTTGTGCGCTCCACCCCGGCGCTGGTGGTGCTCGATGAAGCGTACATGGACTTCAGCGACCCGGCGAACTCCCTGCTCCACGAGGTGGACGAATACGAAAATCTCATCGTCCTGCGCACGGCCAGCAAAGCGCTGGGCATGGCGTCGTTGCGGCTGGGCTTTGCCGTCACCAACGAGCGGCTGACAGCGGTGCTCCGGGCGGTGAAGTCGCCTTATAATGTGAACGCGGTCAGTCAGGCCATCGGCACGGCACTCTATAGCAACCGGGCGCGTGTGCGGGCGGGCATTGAGCAAATCCGCGCGGAGCGCGACAAGCTGGTGGATCTCTTCAACCTTGTCGTGCGCCAAGTGCCCGGACAGCTGGCACTCATCGGAGCTCAGGCGAACTTCTTGTTCGTCCACTGCACAAAGGCGGACGACGTGGTGGCGTACCTGAAAGAGCAGGGCATTATCATTCGGCAGTTCGGCGATTTTCTGCGCATCACCGTGGGCTCAGCGGAAGAAAACACGCTGTTGCTGGCGGCACTACAAGAATTCTACGGAGGCGAGAGCTATGCGTAAGGCAGAGGCACAGCGCACAACGCGCGAGACACAGATTGAAGTCCTGCTGGACTTGGACGGCGGCTGTGTGGACATCCACACGGGCATTGGTTTTTTTGACCACATGCTCACCGCGCTGGGCACACACGCGGGCATCGGCTTGTCCGTGAACGTCAAGGGCGACCTGCACGTGGACGGTCACCACACCGCCGAGGACACAGGCATTGTGCTGGGGCAGGCACTGGCCACGGCACTGGGCGACAAGAGCGGCATCACGCGCTACGGCTTCTTCCTGCTCCCCATGGACGAGAGCTTGGCCACGGCGGCGTTGGACATCAGCGGTCGCCCGTTTCTGGTCTACACGGCGGATTTTGCCAGCGAACGCATTGGCGAGTGGGAAAGCTGCCTGACGGAGGAATTCTTCCGCGCACTGGTGGTGCACAGTGGGATCACTTCACACCTGATGACCAGCGCGGGCGGCAACGACCACCACAAGACGGAGGCACTCTTCAAGGCGTTTGCCCACGCGCTGGCGGCTGCCATCGCGCCCCGCGCGGGCTTGCTCTCCACCAAAGGCACGCTGTAAAGTCAGCGTGCTTTACACAGCTGGAGCGTCCGCCGCATACTGTAAAGGGACTGTTCTTTACAGATTCTGCACCCCCAAAGGGTCGTTTTTCGCTTGTGAAACCCCCACTTAAGATTGGAAAGGGAAAAGAGCGCATGGAGGCATTGATCCAATACGCCGCCGAAGCCGGATTTTCCGCGCTGAAGGACGCCGCGCTGTGCGACTACACCAGCTTCAAAATCGGCGGCCCAGCCGATCTGTTGCTCCTCCCCCAAACGCCGGAGCACTGCGCGAACATTCTGCGCATCAGCCAGAGCGAGGGTGTGCCGCTGACGCTGCTGGGCAACGGCAGCAATGTGCTCGCGCCCGATGAGGGACTACGCGGTGCGGTGCTATGCACGGCGGCCTTGCGGGGCATCCGTTTGGCGGGGAACAACACGGTTTTGTGCGCGGCCGGCGAAAAGCTGGCGACGCTGTGCTCTTTCGCGCTGGAAAACAGCTTGGCAGGGCTGGCGTTTGCCTACGGCATTCCCGGCAGCGCGGGAGGCGCGGCGTTCATGAACGCGGGGGCATACGGCGGCGAAATGCGCGACGTCCTGCACGCGGTCAAATACCTGACGCCCGACGGCACACTGGCGCAGTTGGAAGGCGATGCGCTGGATTTGGGCTACCGCCACAGTGCCTTCAGCGAAAACGGCGGACTGATTTTGGCGCTGGAGCTCACGCTACAGCCGGGCGACAAAAAAGAAATCCGCGCCGCGATGGACGATTTTTTGACCCGCCGCAAAACAAAGCAACCGCTGGAATATCCTAGCGCGGGCAGCGTTTTCAAGCGACCCGAAGGCGACTATGCGGGGCGGCTGATTCAAGAGGCCGGCCTGCGCGGGTTCAACATTGGCGGGGCGCAGGTCAGCGAAAAGCACGCCGGGTTCATCGTCAACACGGGCGGCGCAACTTGCGCGGACGTCCTTGCGCTGGTGGAATACATTCAAGAGACGGTACAACTGGTCTCAGGGGTGTTGCTGGAGACGGAAATCATTACAATTAAGAATTAACAATGAACAATGAACAATTTCGTAGGGGCGGCAATCTGCCGCCCGGCCATTGTAGGGGCGACCGTCCCGCTCGCCCGCTGATCTAGCAGAAGACAGAAATCAGACGACAGAGGGCAGACTTGCGCCCGAACATCTGTCTTCTGCCCTCTGACCTCTGCATTCTGTACAGCGGGCGGCAGATTGCCGCCCCTACAGGTTCGTCCTCACAGGGTAAGGCGTGCCCTACCCCTACACCCTCACGCCGCAATGCCCCTACAGTCCTAACAATCGAATGGCTTCCACGATATTACGCGCGGGCAGGACGATCAGGTCGCCGTAGTCTGTTTTGGCTAGTTTGCTGTAATTGTGCCGCGGGATGACACAGCGGCCAAAACCCAGCCTTGCTGCCTCGCGCAGTCGCTGCTCACAGGCATGGACGGCACGCAGTTCACCGCCCAAACCGATCTCCCCAAACGCGAGCGCGTCCGCCGCAATCGGCTTATCCGCCAGCCCTGACGCCAACGCCAGTGCCACGGGCAAGTCACACGCGGGCTCATCGAGCTTCAGGCCGCCGGCCACGTTCAGGTACGCATCCATATTGCCAAAGTACCGCCCGGCACGCTTTTCCAGAACGGCCAAAAGCATATTCATCCGCCCGGCGTCAAAGCCGGACACCTGACGGCGCGGGTTGCCATAGCCCGTTTCGCTCACCAGTGCCTGCACTTCGGCCAGCAGGGGTCGAGAGCCTTCCAACACACAGGCCACGCACGCACCGCTCGCGCCTTCACTGCGCCCAGAGAGCAACATCTCCGAGGGATTCTCCACCTCCTCAAGCCCGGCATCGCCCATCTCAAACACGCCGATCTCATTGGTCGAGCCATAGCGATTCTTCACCGCCCGCAAAATGCGGTAAGACAGATGCCGCTCACCCTCAAAATACAGCACAGCATCCACCACGTGTTCCAAGACTTTTGGGCCGGCGATATTGCCGTCCTTATTGACATGTCCCACGAGGATGACGGGGATATCCAGCGCTTTGGCGGTGCGCAAGAACAGATTGGTGCATTCGCGCACTTGCGTCACGCTACCGGGTGCGGACGCAATCTCGGCGATTTGCATGGTCTGGATGGAGTCGATGAGCACCAGTAGGGGCACGTCATGACGTGCCCCTACCGTGCGCATGGTCTCGGCGATGTCCTGCGCGTCGGTCTCGCACAGAACGGAGAGCGCAGGGCTCGCCACACCCAAACGCGCTGCCCGTAGCTTGAGTTGGTGCGCGGATTCCTCGCCAGAAACGTAGAGGATTTCCAAACTCTCGCCCATGGTGGAGCAAATCTGTAGTAACAGCGTGGACTTGCCGATGCCGGGGTCGCCGCTAAGCAGCACGAGCGAACCGCGCACCAGTCCCCCGCCCAACACGCGATCCAGCTCGCCTAAGCCCGTGCTGTAGCGTACCTCGCCCACGGAACTGATTTCGTGTAGGCGCATCGCCTTGCGGAACGCGCCAGCGGCGGCACTGGATGTGCGCTTTGTCGTTGACACAGGCAGGGCGGTCTCTTCCAGCGTGTTCCATTCGCCGCAACCGGGGCACTGACCGAACCACTTGGCCGCCTCGTGACCGCAAGCAGTGCAAGTGTAATGATTTTTAGGCTTAGGCAAAATGTGTCCTCCTCGCTAGATGTTAGACTTCACGTTAAACACTGATTATGGACAATCCGTAGGGGACGCCGCCCTCGGCGTCCCGTGGCTCTCAAAACACTAAGATCAACGGGCGACCGGGGACGGTCGCCCCTACAAAATTGTTCATTGTAAATTGTTAATTGTTAATTTCCAACAGGATTGGGCAGTGGTCTGAGCCTGTGATTTCTGGGTGAATAGCGGCGTTGGTGATGGCCGGCAACAAGCGTGCGGACGCTACGCAGTAGTCAATGCGCCACCCCACGTTGCGCTCTCGCGCACGCATTCGGTAGCTCCACCAGCTGTAGGCATCGCGCACGTCTGGGTGCAGGGCGCGGAAGGTATCCACAAAGCCGGCGGCGAGCAAAAGCGTAAACTTGCCGCGTTCAATGTCCGTAAAGCCCGCATTCATGTGGTTGGTGGATGGGTTCTTTAGGTCGATTTCTTCGTGCGCCACGTTCAAGTCGCCGCAAAACACCACGGGCTTTTGCGCGTCCAGCGAGCGCACATACGCCCGAAAAGCGTCCTCCCAGCTCTGTCGATACGGCAGACGCAGCAAGCCGTCCTTTGCGTTGGGGACATAGACGCACACCACAAAGAGCGCCGGGAACTCCAGCGTAATCACGCGCCCCTCGGCATCGTGCTCCGCGCGGTCGATGCCATAGGTCACCGCGAGCGGCTCTAGGCGGGTCAACACGGCCGTGCCGGAATACCCCGGACGCAGTGCCGCGTTCCAGTACGCCCGATAGCCCGGTAGCTCCAGTGCCGCCTGCGCCGCCGTGGCCTTGGTCTCCTGCAGGCACAACACGTCCGGCGCAAGGGCGTCAACCGCCTGCGCAAAACCCTTTTGCATACATGAACGGATGCCGTTCACATTCCAAGACACAATTCTCATGCGGATATTGTACCACGTTTGGGCGCAAGAATCAAGATGCGCTTGCTTTTGCGCCCAAAATATGCTAAACTGTAACGGTAAAAAATCCATTGAGGAGCGAGTACCATGAAGAAATTCTCAGCCGTCCTGTTGATTTTTGCGCTGTGCGCCACGCTGTTTGCCTGCGGCAAGCCCGTGGAAGAGGAAACCAACCCCGTGCCCACGTCGCTCACGGCGGATCAGTTGGCCGAAGTGAACGCCGCGCGCTATGGCGTGACGCTGGCCGACCTCACGCCCGCCGGCACGTACAAAACGCAAGCCTCCGCCTCAGGGGACTACACGAGCGTGACATTCTGGCTTGATCCCGACACAAAATCCGACCCAGAGGCCTACTTCACGAAACTCATCGGCAAAATCAAAGAGAGTGCCGACGGGCAAAAGATCTACGCTGGCTCGAAAGACCCCAAAAGCGCCAAAGAAACAACTGTTGCCGCGCTTGTGAAAGATTGCAACAAAGCGTTTAAGGACAACAAAGTGACCTCGGTCAACGCGTTTTCGTTCTACCGTGAAGATGGCAAAAAATTTGTCACGCTCTACATTGATTTTCGCTCTGGCGCGAAAGACGATGTGGCCTACCCAGAGCAAAGCGTGGGACTGGTGCTACTAACTGCGGAAGAAACTGCGCAATGAACAATTAACAAAGAACACTGAACAATTGTCCGCATCCATCACACCTCGTTCCTCGTTCCTCATGCCTCACTGTAGGGGCGGATAGCATCCGCCCGTTGGCGTGGTTGGAATCCACGGGCGGATGATATCCGCCCCTACAATGCGGTATCGGACAACCACGGGCGGCAGATTGCCGCCCCTACAAATCTAGAGACTTGACACCAGAGACTAGAAACTAGATTTCTGCATCAATACCTTTCTTCTCTGGGACGACCACCACATCTAGACCAAAAAATCTAGTCTCTAGTCTCTAAAATCTAGCATCTAGGAGGAAAACATGTCCAAACAACCTCTTGCCGAAAAATTGCGCGGCAACACTTGGTTTGCGCTGGTGCTCTTCGGGCTCGTGGGGCAGCTGGCGTGGATGGTGGAGAACATGTATTTCAACGTGTTCCTCTATAAAACCGTCACCTACAATCCCAACGCCAACGCCACCATGGTGGCGGCCAGTGCGCTGGCGGCCACCCTCACCACGCTACTCATGGGCGGACTGTCCGACCGCATCGGGCGGCGCAAACCCTTCATCGTGCTGGGCTACCTTCTTTGGGGCGCGAGCATCGCCGCGTTCGCTTTCGTCAGCAAAGACAGCGTGGCGCAGTGGTTTCCGCGTGCACAGGCTGTGACGTTGACCACCGCCCTTGTGGTGGTGCTCGACTGCGTCATGACCTTCTTCGGCTCAACGGCCAACGATGCCGCGTTCAACGCCTGGAGCACGGACGTCACCACGCCGCAAACGCGCGGACGCGCCCAAGGCGTGCTAGCGGCCATGCCCTTGGCGGCCATGCTCATCATTTTTGGCGGCATGGATTCGCTCACACAGGCCGGCAACTGGAAGGCGTTCTTCCTCATCATCGCCGCCGTGGTGTCGCTCGGCGGCATTCTGGGGCTCTTCCTCATCCACGACTCCCCCACCCTCTCCCCCAACAAAACGCCCTATTTCCCCACGCTGGCGCACGGCTTCCGCCCTTCCGTCATCAAAGAGAACGGCACGCTCTACCTGATTTTTGGCGCACTGGCGGTACAGGGCATCGCCATGCAGGTGTTCATGCCCAACCTGATGGTGTATCTGGAGTTCGGGTTGGGTGTAAAGGCCTATGCCTTGCCACTGGCAGCGGTGCTGATTCTGGCGGCCGTGGGCTCTGTGCTGGGCGGTCGGCTGGTGGACAAGCTCGGCAAGCACCGCCTGCTCCTCGTGGCCGGCGGCATCTACGCAGTGGGCATGTTCCTCATGTTCGTCAGCGGCTACACCTTCCACACGCAGGGTGAACAGATGCGCCTGCCGCTGCTCATCCTCTGCGGCACGGTGCTCATGGGCGGCGGACTGCTCTGTGGCACGGTGCTGGGCGCGGCCGCGCAGGACGCGATGCCCGCTGACAAGCGCGGGCACTTTACAGGCATCCGCATGGTCTTCACGGTGCTGTTGCCCATGCTCATCGGTCCTTTCATCGGCGCGGTGGTGACCAAAAACGCACCCACGCGCTTGGACGAATTCGGCGCTGTGCAGTACATCCCGCCCCCCGCCATGTTCCTCTGGGGTGGCGTGGTGGCCATCCTGCTGCTCCCCCTGCTACTCCTGATCCACCGCAGTTTGCGCCGCGCTTTGCCCAATGCCCAGCTCCTCACGCGCTGGGGCAAAGTGCTCGACCGTGCGCATCCCCTGCCCGAATATCCGCGCCCGCAGTTTGTGCGTGGCAGTTACCTGAACCTCAACGGCGTGTGGGACTACGCCATCGAACCCGGACACGATACCGCGCTCCCGCAGGCGTGGCAGGGCGAGATTGTCGTGCCCTTCAGCCCAGAAACCCTGCTCTCAGGCGTGGGCAAGCGGCTCCAGCCGGACGAGACGCTCTACTACACACGCGCGTTCCATGTGGATGCGCAGTTCCTACGGGACGTGACCTATTTGCACTTCGGCGCGGTGGATTGCTCTTGCCGCGTCTGGGTCAATGACACCCTTGTGGGTCAGCACAGCGGCGGATTTTTGCCGTTTTCGCTGGATATCAGCCGCGCCGTTGTGCTCGGCGAGAACACGCTGTGTCTGGCCGTCACCGACCCCACGGACACGTCTTGGGTCAGTCGCGGCAAGCAGTCGAGCAAGCCCGGCGGCATCTGGTACACGCCGCAATCGGGCATTTGGCAGACCGTCTGGCTGGAGAGCGTGCCCGCCACGCACCTCCAGCGCGTCACCATCGTGCCGAATATCGACACAGGCACGGTGCGCATCACGGCCTACACCAGCGACCACAGTGCCCTCACCGCCACGGTGTACGAGAGCGACCAAAAAGTCGCCACGGCGACGATTGCGCACGCGAGCGGGACAGATCTTGTCATTCCAGACGCAAAACTGTGGAGTCCCGAAACGCCCTTCCTCTATGATGTTGTCCTCACGGTCGGCGATGATGAGGTGCGCAGCTACTTTGGGATGCGCAAATTCTCTGTGGCACGCGACGAGAGCGGCACGCCGCGCCTGTGCCTGAACAACGCGCCGTATTTTCAGAACGGCCTGCTTGATCAGGGCTACTGGAGCGACGGCCTGCTCACCGCGCCGGACGACGCCGCGCTCATCTACGACATCCAAAAGATGAAGGATCTGGGCTTCAACATGTTGCGCAAGCACATCAAACTCGAGCCCCTGCGCTGGTACTACCACTGCGACCGACTGGGCATGTTGGTCTGGCAAGACATGCCCTCGGGCGGCACGAACTACACGGCGGACGTGAGCGCAATCCTCCCATTCGTGGGCAAAATCGTCAGCGACGGCGAGGAGAATTATCACCGCTTCTCCCGCGCGGATCAAGCGGGGCGCGATGCCTATTGGGCGGAACTGGCCGCCATGGTGGATCATCTGGAGAACGTGCCGAGCCTGTACCTGTGGGTGCCCTTCAACGAGGGGTGGGGGCAGTTTGACGCGAAAAAAGCGGCGGATTTTCTGCAAAAGCGCGACCCCTCGCGTCTGGTGGATCACGCCAGCGGCTGGCACGACCAAGGCGGCGGCGATGTGGTGAGCCTGCACATTTACTTCAAGCGCCTGCCCATCCTCAAATACGAAAACGAACGCTGGAACATGGAAAAAGTCGCCCGGCGGGAGAAGAAAAAAGTCGCCACGGGCGGGGAAATCCAAGAGCCGCTGGCGCATTTGACGGCCGGCCGTGCGCTGGTTCTCAGCGAGTTTGGCGGGTATTCCTACGCCCCGGCAGGGCACGTGTTCAACCCCAACCGCGTGTTTGGCTACCGCAAATATAAAGACCTCGCGGCCTACCGACAGGACTTCGCGCGGCTATACAAAGAGCAGCTGCAACCCATGATCGACAGCAGCCTGAGCGCGGCCGTCTACACGCAGGTCTCCGACGTAGAGGACGAAACCAACGGCCTGCTGAGCTTCGACCGCGAAATCACGAAAATCTAATCTGGATGCTAGATGTTAGAGACTAGGGGCTAGATTTTTCGTCACGTTGTTCAGAACGACAACAACTTCCAGTTCCAGAAATCTAGCCTCTAAAATCTAACATCTAGTCTCTAGATATGGTGCATCGCCTGAAAAATGTCCTCGTGCATGACGTGAATGGCGAGGCCTTTTTCGTTGCCCAGCGCACTCATTTGGTCGGCGAATTGCGCCAACGGGAGCGGGCAGGCGGCCAAATCCACCAACATGATCATGCAAAACAGGTCTTGCAGAACCGACTGCGAGACCTCCTCAATGTTCACCTTCTGCGCGGCGCACGCGCCAGACACCAGCGAGAGAATCCCCACGCTGTCGCGGCCAATGACGGTCAAAACGGCTTTCATATTGCTCTCCCTTATCGATTGTGAATCACATCGTAGGCGGTATCGGGCACATCGGACATGATGACGTCCGCGCCAAAATCCGCGATCTTGCGGATTTCGTCGGCATCGTTCACCGTCCAGTATTGCACCGAGAGGTTGTATTTGTGGCAGTAGCGCACAAAGCGTTTCGTGCCCAGAATAATGTAGTCATACTGTGTCGGCGGCACTTGCAGGGCAATGTAGTGCAGGTCGTCCTCGTTCTGTGGCCAGCCGATGAGGGACTTGAGGTAAAAGTAGATTGCCTCGTCCTTCCCCGCCGAACGCGGCAGTTCTGGGTGATGCGCATCCACGTAGGCCGTGACCTCGTTTTGCAGCGTGCCGAAGATCACGCGACCCAATAAGTCACGCTCTGTGAGGATTTCCACCAGCAGATCCACACCGCGCTGGCCGTCCGCGCCGCCGTCCTTGATCTCGATGATGTAGCGAAACTGCCCTTGGCTTTCCAGATAATCCAGCAGGTCCTCCACCGCCAACGCACGCAGGTTGTCGGGGACGTTTTCCGTGCGGAAGGGGTATGTACCCGGCGACTGGGGCAGAGAGAAGTTCGCGCCAAAGTTCAGCTGGCGGAGCTCTTCGTAGGTCTTTTCTCGCGCACGCACGCCGCTTTGTCCGAAGACTTTTTCGCTGTCGCTGGTGCGGTCGAGCGTGTCGTCGTGCAGGAGGATGAGGCGGTCGTCGGCGGTGAGATGCAGGTCGAACTCAAAGAGATCCACCGTGAAGTCGTCCGCGCTTTTCAGGCACTCCTCAAACGCCATGCGCGTGTCCTCAGGGAAGAGCCCACCGCCGCTACGGTGCGCGGACACCAGCGTTTTCCCCCCGCCGACAACGTACTCGTTGACGGGCTTACTGCCGCTATACGGCCGCTCTTTTGGTGCGGTGACGAGCAACAACACATACGTCAGCACCAGCAGCAACGCCAGCGCGACAAGGCTCGTGGGCAGCGCGATGAGTATTTTCGCCCAGCGGGGCAGGTGTTTTTTCGCCATAGCTTCCTCCAGAGTTTTGTGCGCTTAGGAACGAATTGCCTCGGCCAAACACTGCGCAAACGCGGCGTTGGCGGTGTTATTACGCAGATGAATGCCGTCGCCCGCGAGGTATTCGGGGTGCTCGTCGGCCACGGCCGCCCAGTCGGCGATGCGGATGTTGCCACTGCGCCCAACAAGTCCGCGGATGAGCTCCGCCACTGCATCCGTGCTTTTCGTTCTCGCGTAGCCCGTGACGAACACCACTTTGGGGATGTCCTGCAGCAGGAAAACCATGTCTTCCAACGCGCTCATGGTGCTGTGCTGGATGTTGGTCGCCAGCTCCACCACCACCACTTTGGGGCGCGGCTTCTGCATCACCGCCCGCTGGGCAATGACAATGCCGCCCTGCATCGAGCGCCCAACTTTGCCGTCGATGCTCGCTTGCGGGAAGATTTCCAAGAGCGCATCGGTCGAGCCGACCATCAGTGAGTCGCCGATCATCACAATCTCGCCATCGCCCACCACGTCCAGCGTCATGTCCGCGTAGGTTTCTTGCGGCACGAGGGTGATGCGCGGCAGGACGGGCATTTCTGGTGGTTTTGTGCCGCCCTCGGTGATGTAGTAGCTCACCCACGCAAAGGACAGCGAAACGATCATGGCGCACAGCAACACAATCAGAAAGCGTGACGGTTTTTTTGCCAAAGTAACTCCTCCCAATACTGTTGTCGCCGCGCACTCAGGCGTGCGCCGTCAGGTCAATGAGTTCCTCGCGGCGTGGGCCGACAGACACCAGCGTCACGGGCACTTCCAGCTCTTTTTCGATGAAGCGCACGTAGTCCTGCGCCGTCTGGGGTAGCTCCGCAAAGGTTTTCGCGCCGCGCAACTCTGCGCCCGGAAAGCCCGGCAAGGTCACATACACGGGTTTGGCCTTGCGTAGCAGCGGCGTGACGGGGAAATCCCGCGTGACCACGCCGTCAATCTCATAGCCCACGCAGACTTTGATTTCGTCCAGATAATTCAGGCAGTCGATGGCCGTGAGCACCACGCCCGTTGCGCCCTGCACCGCGCAGCCATAGCGGGAGGCCACGGCATCGAACCAGCCCATGCGCCGCGGGCGACCCGTTGTCGCGCCGTATTCCCCGGCATCGCCGCCGTGGTTGCGCATGGCATCGGCCTCGTCGTCAAAAATCTCGCTGACGAACTCCCCTGCGCCCACGGCGGAGGAATACGCCTTCGTCACCACAATCACCTCGCGGATTGCCCAAGGCGCAACGCCTGCGCCCACCGCGCCATAGCCCGCCAAGGTGGAGGAGCTGGTGACCATAGGATAGATGCCCGCGTCGGGGTCTTTCAACGAGCCCAACTGACCCTCCAGCAGGATCTGCTTGCCTGCCTTGTCCGCCGTCCGCAGGAACTGCGCGGTGTCGGCCTTGAAGGGCGCAATCAGGTCGCGCTGTTCGTGGAGCTCCGCCAGCAGCGCGTCTTCATCGATAAGCTCTTGGTGATAGACGTGCTGAATAATCAGATTTTTGTACTGCGTGATTTTGTGGACACGCTCGCGGAGGATTTCCTCATCGAACAGTTCGCAGACTTGCAGGCCGATTTTGGCGTACTTGTCGGCGTAGAAGGGCGAAATGCCGCTCTTGGTCGAGCCGAACGCCTTGTCCGCTAGGCGCGCTTCCTCATAGGTGTCCAGCAGAATGTGCACGGGCAACATGACCTGCGCACGCTCGCTCACCAGCAGTTTAGGGGCGGGCACACCGGCCGCGACGATGCTGTCGTACTCCTTGGCCAGCTTGCGGATGTCCAGCGCCACACCGTTGCCGATGACGTTGGTGGTATCCGGCTGAAAAACGCCGGAGGGCAAGAGATGCAAAGCAAACTTGCCGTAGTTGTTGATGATGGTGTGCCCCGCGTTGGCACCGCCCTGAAAGCGCACGACGATGTCGGCTTGCCCGGCGTAAAAATCCGTGATTTTCCCCTTGCCTTCGTCCCCCCAATTTGCGCCCACAATTGCCTTGACCATATGTTGCAGCTCCTTCCCAATGCGTTTCGCCCAAACAGATATATTATACTCCAATTGCGCCGAAAATGCAAACGATTTGCGGCGGCAAAATGCACAACCCGCCGCAATCCGAAAATTGCGGCGGGTTGGTGTTCGCTGAGATGTAGGCATCGCAGCGGGGCGTTCATCAGAACAGGAAGGAGAAGATCTTCTTGAACCACGCGATGATGTTCAGCCAGAAGGCGATGAATCCGTTGGGGGCGACGGTGACCGTGCCGTTGTCGGAATTCACGTCTACGATGGGCTTGAAGTAGCGGTTGGTGAAGGCTTCTGCGTTCTTGGCGAAGGATTGGTCGTACTTGTGAGAGTTGAGCAAGTTCTGGTAGCTCTTGGAGATTTCCGCGTTGACGGATTTCCAAGTGTCATAGATCTTGCAGACGACTTTGTCCAGACCATAGAACAGGATGAAGGCAAAGTTGAGGAAGATGTCAGCGCCCAAGACGAAACGCCCGTGGATGTCTGAAATGTGTCCCTCACGGATGAAGACGAAGATGTCGTCCACGGTGGTTTGGATGATCTTGAGTTTTGCGCCGCTCAGGCCGTTGCTGATGAGCCAGTCAATGACCACCTTTTGGTTCGCTTTGTTGGCCACGAAGGTGATAACCACGAAACGCAGGACGGCGGTGAGGATGTCGGGCATGTAGTCGTAATCGGGCTGTGCCGGATCGACGAGCGAGACATACTTGGCGGCGGTGTCCCCGTTGCGGGAGGTGTAGGTGAGCAGCTTGCCGACCAGCAGGGTCTTCAGGGCGTCGTAGGAGAGACCCAGACCCGTGCCCTGCAGGATTCCATCGAGGATGTTGGGGATGTCGATGGTCGGAATGAGACTGGCGAGGTCAAACGCGTACACATCGCCGAAACTGCCAACGAGGTTGTAGGCCGGATCGAGCAGTTTTTGGATGAGGGCGTTTGCCTGACCTTCCAAGGTGTAAATCAAGTTCGGGATGATCTTGATGCCGTTGTTGATGGGATCGGCCAAGACCAGTTCCAGCGTCTTGAGCAGCGGCTCGAAGATGGCGTTGAGCTTCTGTTCACCGTTGAAGTCTTTGAACTGATCGGGCGTGTAGACCCATTCGTTCTTGCCCAGCGGCGCGGTGAATGCCTCCAGCAACGGAATGAGGACGTACTTGTAGCCTTCCGCGCCGTAGATATTCACAACGTATTTCTCATCGCTCGGGCCGGGCTCGGTGCGCTTGATGATCTCGATGTTGGAGCCGGCCAAGAGGATATCGAGGACGGGCACGAGCGGTGCGGCCAGCGTGACCAAGTGGGCGATGAAGCTCTCACGCGTGGTGACCGGGTAGGCCGCCGGGGTGTAGCCACGGAACTTGGCGAACATGGCATCTAAGTCAAGCGACTGACCGTTGATGACCACGCCCTCTTTCAGGAGGGTGACGAGGGACTTGCCGCCGATTTCAATGGTGTTGAGATCCGGGACGTTGTCGTTCACCAGTGCCACGAGTGCATTGAGGTTTTCCTGCGTGAAGAGCGCAGAGCCGATGATGTCTTCTAGGAAGCTACCGGCGGTTGTGCCCAGACCGCCTAGGTCCAGATTGCCCAGAGGCTTGCCAAAGAGCAGTTCCCAGAGCTTGTTGACGAAATCTGGGGCGCGATCCCACACATACTTCGCGTGGTTGCGCGTCCACCACTCTTCGCGGTAGGTGACGTCGCCCGCGCCGCTCATGCCGAGGTTTTCGGTCTTATAGACGATGTAGCTTTGGGTGAAGCCGTTGCCGTAGAGGATGTTGGAAATCACGCGCAGGATGAGCTGCGGGTTGGCGGTCAGATTGTCGAGGATGCCCTTGATGGGTTCGGTGATCGAGCCGCCCAGCAGGCCTTCCAGCGCCGCTTGGTTCTTCACCACGGCCGTGCCGATGAGGTAATCCACGATGCTCGTCACAAGACCCGGCTTGTCGGCGATGACCTTGAACGATCCGTCGGCGTTCTCCACGAGCGTACCGACGAGCAGGGCATCGATGAGGCCTTGCAGCAGGGTTTCTTCTTCGCCGCCGGCATTCAGCCACGCGGTGACGATGTTGATGTCGCCGATGGAGATGCCCGGAGCTAGGAAGTCGGAGGCGAGCTTCTTCAGGTCAATGCTGCTGAGCACAGAGTTGGCCAGCGCAATGATGTCGAGCTCTTCGCCGTTGATTTCCACGCCCTTGGCCAGCGGCGCAATGACTTCGGCCAGCGTATAGATGGGTTGGGCGATTTGCTCCACCGCGTACTTGAGCGTGCCCGATTCGATGAAGGCGATGATGTTGGGCAGGTTGGTCAGTGCCCAGTCCACTGGGTTTTTGTAGATGGACTCTAAGAGATCGAGCACCGCTTTGATGATGGGCTTGAGCGGATTGCTCGCGCTCTGGATGGCGGCGTAGCTCGGAGCGCTCGCGCCCAGCGTCTCTAGGAGCGGCTTGATGCCATACTCGTAGCCCGCGAAGGCGGAGATTGTGATCAAGGTGTCCTTGTCGTCTGTACCGTCAAGCTTGATGACCTTGAAGGGTTTGCCGGCCAAGAAGACATCCAGCAACGGCTTGAGCGGGTTGAGGGCTTTTTCGAGCGCCAGCTCAAACGTTTCGCGTGTGCCGTCCAGTGCCGGGACTTCGGAGAGATCCAGCACGTCTTGCAGGTCGATGTTGTCGAGCACTTCGTCCGCGATGTCTAGGATGCTCGCAAGGTTCGGGTCACCCGCGATGCCGCCGATGAGCTCGATGACCTTATTGAAGAGGTCCGTGCCGTAGATGGTCGGGCCAATGATGGCTTTGACGTATTGCCCAGCCGTCTGGCCTGTGACGTAATTGAGGATGGAATCCACCACAACGGCCAAGTCGTTGTCGTTGTAGCTATTGGGCGCGACCAGATGGTTCGAGCCATAGAGCGTGCCGGACATGCCCGCATCCCAGTACGGGTGCTGATACACGAAGGGATGCACTTTGCCGCTTGTGCGCAGATCCACGAAGCCTTGGTAGACTTCCGCGAGGCTGCCAGAGGGTGCGCCCAGACCAAACTTGAGGTGATAGAGCAGGTTGAGCACGGCTTGCGGATTGTCGTAGACGTTGTTGACAATTGTGCCAATCGGGTCAGACAGTTCCACATTCAGCAGGCTCAGGACGTCCAGATCCTCCACTTTGCTCACGATGAACGTGAACAGACTGGTGAGCAAGTCGCCCTTGTCGGCATCAATGTACTTACGCTTGACGTGCTCACTGGTCGGCACGCCGTCCACAATCTTCACAGCACCACTGGTTTCTTCTTTGATGCTGCCCAAGATGAGCGAATCGAACAGTTCGCTGACCAGTGCGGTCAGTTCCGCGTCGGTGAACGTGAGACCCGCAATCGCGATGCCATCGGGCAGGAAGAGCGAGACGAGGTCTTTGGCGTTCATGGTGGGTAGGATGGAGGCGACCAAATCCGTCAGGACGAGGTTATCCAAACCGATGAGGCCTCCCACGTCAATGCCAGCGATCAGCGGCTCAAGCACTTCCACCAGACCGTAGACCGGCGCGAGCAGTGCGTCGAGGGAATTGGCCAGCGCGTGGCTGTCGCCCACAAACGCGAGGATGGTGGGCAGGTTGCTTAGCAGCCAATCCACAGGGTTGGTGTAGATTTGCTCCACCAGTTGCAGGAGCACTTCCACCAGCGGGCCAACGGGGTCGCCGCCTGCGGCAGAGGCCTGATAGGCCGCGTAATCCGGCAGGACGTAGCCGTCAATGTGCCCCAGACCCAGTGCCTCAAAGATGGGGATGAGGCCGTTGTTGTAGCCATACGCCGCGCTGAGTGTGATGAGCGGGTTGAACTCGCTGGAGGGATCGATGTCGATTTCCGCGAGGTCTTGCCCGGCGAGGAAGACATTGAGCAGCGGCGCGATGGGGCGAATGAGCTCCGTGAGCGCGGCCTTGAAGGCGGCTTTGCGCTGCGCATAGGTCGTGGCATTGTTCAGTGCCGTCAAATCCACTTCCGCCTTGAGGAAGCTTGTGAGATCGAGCGTCAGGTGTTCGTCGGCAATGCTCAGGATGCCCGCAACGCTCTCGTTGGCCACCACGCCTTGCAGGACGCTGACGATGGACTCGAAGAGCTGTGCGTTGAAGAGTTGGTCGCCCAGCAGGCCTTCCACTAAGGTTTTCAGGTCGCTGAAGGGCAGGATGCCTTGGCGGTTGAGGAAGCCAATCAGCCAGCTGACGATGAGGTCAAGCTCAGACTTATCGGCCAGCGGGCTCGCGCCATTGGCGTTGTGCTCGCCTGCGAGCAGGCCTTGCACGAGTGCATCGGCTTTTTCCGCCGTGAACGGGCTGACGTATTCCACTGCGCCCAACTTGATGTGACCGCTTGCGGGGTCGGTTTCGGTGGCCGCAATGTACTTGTCGAAATCTTTGTAGATGTCGGTATTTTGCTCCACAGCAGAGCCGAAGCGCAGCTTGTGCAAAATGTTCAGGATGACTTGTGGGTTCACGCCCACGTTGGTGAGGATGGTATCCACCAGATCGCCTTGCGCTGCGCCCAAGAGGCTCAGCAGCGCGGACTTATTGGTGGCAACCTTGCCGATGAGGTAGGTCACGAGGCTAGAGAACAGCCCCGCTTTGTCCGCCACGATGTTCGTGCGCTCAGCGCGGTCAACCGTGATGGGATCGGATGCTGGGTCGTGATTCACGAGCCACGCCAGAGAGGCGGCAATGTCGGCACTCGCCTTACCATCTTCCTTGACTTTTGTGCCGATGAGCAGGGCTTGGAACAGGTCGTCGGCTGTGCCCAGCGCCAGTGCGCCCGTGCCCAGATCCACGTTACCCAGCAGGTCGTTCAGGATGGCCTTGACGTCCAGATTGCCCACGAGCTCGGCCAGTAGCGCGTCCACGGTGGTGGCGGAGGTAATCGTGCCCACGAGCGGGAGTGTGACGGGATTCGCGTCGTCCACCAGCAGGGGCAGGACGGCATCGACGATGGGTTTGAGCGGCGCGATGAGCGCGTTGATGACGTTGATGAGCGCGTTCGGGTCGCTGATGAACGCGATGATGTTCGGCAGGTTGGCCAGTGCCCAATTGATGGGCGCGGCAGAGATTTCGTCCACCAAGTCGAGGATCATTTCCACCAAGGGGCTGACCGGATCGGTGCTCTTGGCGAGGGCTTGATACTCTTCAAAGGTCTTGATGTTCGGCGCACCCAGTGCCTCGAGCAGCGGGATGATGGCGTAGTTATACGCATATGCGCCAGAGAGGTGGATGAGATAATCGTTGTGGTCAATGTGACCCGCTTCGTCGGGCTCAATCTTCAGGATATCCAGCGATTCGCCGGCAAAGATGACGTTGAGCAGGCTGTTGATCGGCGCGAGCAGATCTTTCAGGGCTTGAATGAACGCCGCTTTGCGTACTGCGGGCGTCTTATCGGCCGCGAGATTGCTCAGGTCAATGTCTGTCGTGTCTAGGAAGTCGGCAAGGTCAACATCCAGCACTTCGTCCACGATTTCGAGGATCTTCGCGAGCCCCTCGTTGTCGGCGATGCTTTGCAGTGCCGAGGTGATTTGTAGGAAGAGTTGCTCGTTGTAGGCATACGTGCCCAGTGCACTGTCGACCAGACCCTTGACGGATTCCACGGGTTGGCCGTCAAAGTCCGTCACGCCCAGCGTCCGAACGACCCAGTTGGCAATCAGGTCGAGTTCCTTGTTGCCGCGCAGGGTGTTCGTGGAAACTTTGTAGCCCTGAATGAACTGCTCCGCTTTTTCGGCCGTCCATGGTGCTTCATAGACGAACGGGCCAGCGTTGATGCCAGACAGGTCACTGTACACATCGTCGGGGTTCTCGATGTCCGCGCCAAAGCGCACGGCGTAGAGGATGGCCAGCAGAGACTGCGGTTTGGCCTGCACGTTTTTCAGCACGGTCTCCACAATCGGCGGGAGCGTGCCGCCCAAGAGCGACGCGATGGCGTCGTAGTTGCGGCCACTGGTGGCATACGTGAGGGCGAACTGCACCAGATTGGTGAACACGGCCTCGCGGTCGGCGTTGACGCGTTGCGCGGGTGCGTGTTTCTCCAGCGGTTCGGTGCTGATGGTGGGAACGTCTAGGAAGGTGCTATGGGGCGCATCTATGGCCGCCTTGGTGGTTTGTGCACCAACTGTGCCGATGATGAGCGCTTGGTAGATTTCGTCGGTCGTCGGCAGGGTGAGTGCCGTGCCGCCCAGATCCACGCCGCCCAGCAGGAAGTCGTTCACGAGCTTGTCGACGTCGAGCGTAACGAGGATGTCGTCCACGAGCTTTTGCACGTTGATGGGTTGCCCATCGTTGAAGCCCGGAATCACAACACCAGCCAGGAGCGGATCGAGCGCGGTGGCCAGTGCGTACACCGGCGTGATGAGTTGTTTCACCGCCGCCTTCAAAGCGGTCTCGGTGTAGGCGGTCTCGCCCGTGCCCACGGTGTAGTGCGCATGGATGAAGGCGAGCAGGTTGGGCAGGTTATCGAGCACGTACTTGATGGGATCTTTGGCCAGATCCGTCAGGACGCTGTCGATGATCGCTTGGATGATTTCGCCAATCGGGTCTTTCTTCACGTCGGCGTAGTTGGGCACTTTCACGCCCAGCGCCGCGAGGATGGGCGCGAGACCGAACTCATAGCCCTTGTACCCGGCGATTTTCAGCAGGTATTCGCAACCCGCCTTGCGGTCGGAATCGTCTTCATCGGCATACAGACCCACGAGGTTCAGGTCGCCGCCCACAAGGAGCAGATCCAGCACGCCTTGGAGCGGTTTGAGGAATTCCACGAGCGCGAGCTTGAAGGCTTCCGCCTTATCTGCTGCGGCGGCTGTGTCGATCGCCGCGATTTTGGCTTCCAGATCGCTCTTATGCTTCCAGCCCGTGCCGTCTTCGTCATAGGGCGTGAAGAACTGGGTGAGGTTCAGACTATCAGAGGAGAGATACTGCGCGGCAACGGTGAGGATGCTGGCGATGCTCTCGTCGTCCGTGATGGAGCTGATGAGCCCCGTGATTTTGTTGAAGAATGCGGAGGAGAAGACCGGCGCTTCGCCCAGCGGGTATGTGCCCACCAGTTCCCCATTGGTCAGGAAACCAGAGATGAGCGTTTGCGTGTCGGGCAGACCGACAAGCTTCAGGATGGCGTCTAGGATGAGATCCAGCTCGTTTTCGTGGCTGGCGTCAATGCCCACGCCCGAAACGAACTTCTCGGCTTTTTCTTGTGTCCAGCCGTCTTTGTACTGGAACGCAGTGCCAATGCCGGGATACGCGGGTGCTTTGTAATCCGCATAACCCTTGTAGACTTGCGCATCGTTGGCCACATTGTGTGCGCCGTAGAGCAGTTGCCAGAGCACATCAAAGAGGGCTTCCGCGCCTTCTTCTGTGCCCAAATTGGCCAGAACGCTCAGTGCCAAATCGCGGATGGCCGGGTCGGTGATCAGGCTGTCGAGCAGGCTGTTCGCGCCCGTGCCCACATCGGTTTGGTCGTTGACAAACGCAATGAGCTTGAGGATGATGTTGTTGAAATATTGGTCGGGCGGGCAGGTGATGAGCGGATATTGCGTGTCGCCAATCTCCGTGCCGCCGTTGATTTTGCCCTTACGGTCGGCCGCGCGTTGATCGTTCGCCCCGGTGGCGCTATAGGTATTCGCCGTGGGTGTCGCCGTACCGGCAACAGAGGTATAGAGCGTCGGCGTGCCGATGATGAGACTCTTGAGGAAGCTGAAGTTGGCGTCGTCGTAGATGAGGCCATACAGATCCAGCGGGACACCGGGCAGTGCCAGCGTGTCTTGCAACACCGCGCCAAACTGATTGAAGAGACCCTCAACGCTCAGGTATTCGAAGTAGGGCTTGAGGTCGATGGCAACGAGCGGGCGGATGGTGTCGAGCAGAACGAGGGGGCTCTTGAGCAGGTTGCGCACGCTGTCTTCCAGCGCCGTGCCCGCCAAGAGGAAGTAGACGATCTGCGGGAGTTTGCCCAGCAGGAAGGAGATGGGATCGGTGCTCAGTTGCCCCAGCGCGGTGACGATGGGCTTAAAGAGCAGTTTGACGAATGTCTCTTGGTCGGCTTTGGAATTGGTCAAGGCCTTCAGGGCGCTGTAGGACGCGATGACACCTGTCTCATTCAGCCCTTCGTTGGTGAAGCCCAGACCCTCCATGAGGGGGACAAAGCCGGTTTCGTAGCCGTTGTAGCCCGGGATGGTGAGGACGGCGTTTTTGGTCGCGCCTGCACCGCTGGCGAGAAGACTGAAGTCTTCGTCGAGCAGGAAGGTGCGAAGCAGCGGCACGAGCGGGCCGACGAGCTTATACAGGGCGTTATAGAAGCCGGTCTCAGTAAAGATCGGGCCGTAGGTGGTCACTTCTGTCTCGTTGCCTTCGGCATCCTGCACTGTTGTGGTGATGTCGCCGAGGGTGACACCAACGATGTCGGCGTAGAAGTAGTTGGGATATTGTTGCAGGCGCAGTTGTTCGGCTTCGTCGGTCGTGGCCGGATCGATGTAATCGAAACGCCAGCCGGTGTTCGCCGCGTTGTGCGCTTTTTTCACGACTAGGCTCTCGTCCACGAGCAGTGTGGCGGGATTATCCGCGTTGCCGGACAGTTTTTGCGTGCCCGCAACGGCCTGATTGGTGCAGACCAGCGTGTCGTCCCAGAGCGTGTCGGGGTCGTCCACCTTCACTTGCACGCCAGCGACCATATTGGGCTTGAAGGAATAGTTGAAGGGCAGTTTCGCGTCTTTGGCGAAGCTCTCGCCGTCCACGTGTGCGCTCGACCACGTAAGGTAGAGCGGCGCGATGACTTCGTACTGCGCGGGGGTGAAGGCCGTGGCAAACGGGTTCAGGATTGCGCCCAGCTCTGGCACGATGCCAGAGACCGTGCCCAGAATGCCCGATAGGCTTCCGTCTGGGCCGATTGCGCCGTTGAGGAGGTTGGCGATGAGCGCGAAGGTGTCGGCGGAGTACACGCTCTCGCCCAGCAACTCCTTGACCATGCCGTCCAAATCGTAGAACACGCCGCCGGTTGCGGCCGCAATGACTTTGTTGAGGAGTGTCTTGCCCTGATGATCCACGGGGATGGGGCAGTCGAGGATGGTGGGGGCGTTGACGGTGGCGTTGCCGTAGTCCACGGGGCGGATGTCGTAACCGCGGATTTTTTCGCCTGCGGTGAGGGTCGGCGCACCGTTCACGGTGACGGGGTTGCCGTATGGTTTGTGTAGCTCCATGATGGCGGCGATGGCCATGTCGGGATCGGACAGATCCAGCGGCAGACCCAGATCGTCTAGGTTCAGCCCCACGTCGGCCAACGTTTCGCCGTTGAGTGCCACGCGGAGGATTGCATAAAGCAGGCTGACCACTTCGGCGTCCACATAGTGACGCGGTTGCACGCCTGCTGGGCGTTTGGTGGGAATGCCGCCGCTAGCGGAAGTGCCCAAGTCGCCATACGTGCCCAGAATCATGCCCAGCATTCCGCGCAGGCTGGCGGGCAGAACGCCCGTGACAGACGGCGAAACGGCGTTGAGCAGTCCTTCCACAGAGCCAGCACCCAGATAGCCAGAGAGCATACTCGGGTCAAGGATTGCGCCCTGTGAAACGTCTCCGAAGATTTTCACAGGCATGGTGTCCATGGGCGGGATGATGTCGTCCATCGTCATCGGATTTCTGCCTCCGCTGGCCCATTCGTCTACCGCGCCCCAGAGCAGATACAAAC
>JAISJQ010000030.1 GCA_031261445.1 Oscillospiraceae bacterium
AGCCGTTTTGGACGATCGAAGAATGAATACTGCATTTTGCGCCCCCTGCGCCTTCTAATTTCCCTCTCATTATACCATATTTCCTCCGCTTTGCGTAGGTTTTTAGAGGGACTCAATTGTAAATTGTAATCGATAGTGCGCCATGCGTTTGAGTAGGTCGGCATCCGTGCCGTGGGCTTGCAGGTAGTCGTAGATGTCGGCGATGGTCACGCAGGCGTGGACGGCGATGCCGAACTCGTCGCGCACCTGCTGGACGGCGGTTTTGCCCGTGTCGCCGACTTTTTCCATGCGATCCACGGCAATGAACATGTCCGTTACCGTCACATTCGCTTGCGCTTGCAGCACAGGCAACACCTCGCGCAAGGCCGTCCCCGCCGTGATGACATCCTCCGTGAGGATCAGTCGGTCGCCGTCCTGGGGCTGATAGCCCACCAGCTTGCCGCCCTCGCCGTGGTCTTTGGCCTCCTTGCGGTCAAAGCAGTAGGGGCGGTCGATGCCGTATTCGCGATAGAGCGCGGCGGCGGTCACGGCGGCCAGCGGAATGCCCTTGTAGGCCGGGCCGAAGAGCGCGTGGAAGTCCGCGCCCACAAAGCGATGAATCTGCGCGGCGTAGGCCTTGCCCAAAAAGTCCAGCTGTTGCCCCGTGCGGAAGTTGCCCAGATTGCAGAAATACGGCGACTGCCGCCCACTCTTGAGGGTGAAGTCCCCAAAGAGCAGCACCCCGGCATCCTGCATGAGCTTGATAAAGGCGGTTTTTTCGGCGGTAAGCATGATTTTTCTCCTCCTGTTGATTGGCAAAATCTAGTCTCTAGCCTCTAGCATCTAGAAGCCACTGTGTCCACGCTGCGTCACGGAAGAACAGTGTGCTCATGGCGTGACCGCGTTTGTCGATTTGTGTGGCGCGTACAGGTGCGCCAATGGCTTGTAGTGCGGCGTATAGCGGTTCGTTGTATTTCGCCTCTAGATAAGAATACGCCAGCCACAGTGGGGTTTGCGCCAGCGCGGCGTAGCCCTCGGCCGTGCAGGGGCGGTGGAATTGGTCGGCATCATAGAGATGCGTGCTGCGCAGCATGGTCTGCGTTTTTGCGTCCGCCTGTGCAAAATCCAAATATGTCCACGCCACGGTGGGGATGGCGGCGGCGTAGCGGTCGGGGTGGCGCAGGCACTCGGTGATGGTGGCATAGCCGCCGTAGGATACGCCCAACAGATACACGCGCGTGCGGTCCATGTGGGGGTATTGGGCGCATAGCGTGTCGATGAGCGCACCGAGTAGGGCGCTGCTCTCGTCCGTGTTGTACTCCTGAAAAAGCTCGAACTGCGGCAAACAGACGGCGCACGCCCGGTGCTCTTTTTTCAGGCGGTGCAGTGCGTGCGCAAAGTGCGCCATGTGTCGGCACAGGTCGTGCCCATGCACCCCCGCGCCGTGCAGGCAGAGCACGAGCGGCACGTTGTCCGCCGTTTGGGGAACACGTAGCCGTAGCCCCAACGTCTGCCCGCTGGCGCTGTGCCCGAACAGCGCTTTTTTGTAGCGGGGATACAGCAGCGCAGCGGACAAAAAAGTCAACGTGTCTTTGTCGGGACGCACAAAGCGTTTTTGATTCCGCAAGCGGCGCGTTTCCACGCGAGCATGTTTGCGCTGCTGACGCTGAAAAGCGCGTTTGACCGACCACCGATAGCGCGGAATCTCGAGCCGTTCCAAGCCGTCCGGCAGGATTCTGTAATCCCAGCCATCGCCGCGTAGCGCGTGGAGCTCCCGCGTGTCGCACGCCGCCATGATGCGCTGGATCTGCGGCAGTGCCGTTTCATTGAAGCTGAACACAGTCTGCGCCAGCAAGGTGATGGTGCTGAAAACACGCACCGCCGCGCTCTCGCGTAGCGCGTGACTGACAGGCCAGCTGTCGTCACACTGCGCGTAGAAAATCTGTGATTTCTTCAGAAAAAACACCACCTTTGAGGGATGAGGATTGAGGATACAGGCGGGAGGGACAGCAAACACCTATTCACTATTCACTATTCGTTATTACTTGATATTAGGCGCGGCGGCCACCGCGGCGGCAAAGTCCTTCGCGCTGATCCACAGTGTGTCGATGTTGAATTTATTGCGGACATCATCCAAAGTGGAGACAAAGCAAATGTTGCCCACTTCGTCTGTTAGGATGGTACGGAGAGGATATTCGTTTGGTAGCGTCAGTACCTTTATCATCGCCGTGGCATTGTCAGTCACATAGAGCGTTTTGTTTTCATCGTGCCAAATTGTCCACTGCTCTGTCTCAAGCCCCGTTGTTAGTTCACTGTCGGCATCGATATTCTCCCGTAGGCGCAGCCGCCTGACGAGGTTGTTTTTCTCAATGGTGTATAGCCCCTCGTTTATGGTTAGCATCTTGCCTTGAATGAAAAAAGTATTGATGTTTTCATCCGTGTAGATTTCCATGGAGTAAACCGCTGTTTGTTGGCCAGTGGTGTCGTAGACGTAAAGGCTGTATGTTTGTGCTCGTTCGCGTTGCACAATTCGCGAAGTGCCTACGATGTAAATTTTTCCGTCCATTACGGCAACGTCCAATGGGAAGAAGTCATTTCCCCTAGGTTCTGTCAAAAAAAGATCGAACGATAAACTGAAGAGCGTCTTGAGCTTCTTTGTGGTTAGAGAAAACAACGAAAAGGTCGTCACAACATGCGCACCCGTTTTATCGGACGTTTGGCGTGTGAGGAGCAATGTTGTGTCATTATATTTTGTGAAGCCCATGTTCTGCCCCACATCAGCCGTTTTGAGCAGTGCGACCGTTTCGGCTTTTTTCTTCTTGGCATTCACCCGTATCAGCGCAGGTTTTGCCGTCTTGGGGTCAAACTCTTCCCAATAACCCCACGCACCATATCCTGGATACGCAACTTCTTCCGTTGTGCTCAAGTTACGAATAGAGTATGTCCAACCGTCTGCCATCTCGATTTCGGGTTCAGTAATTTTGACATGGGGGTCGTCGAAACCCTCTTCGGTTTCGTCCAGTGTTGTTGGCACAGCCTTGCTGGTTTTTGCGGCGATATCGAAGCGCAAAGACATATTCGCGTAGAATAAGTAGGAAAGGTTTGTGTCATAGCGGTCGGTACTCCCCTCGACGTAAAGGGTCTTGCCCACTAGGTTGGTAAACAAGAGTTCCCCCACATCTGGCAGGATAAGATCCTTCACCGCATACCGCATAAAGAGCTTTTCGGGCATCTCATAGGGCTTTTGCCCCTTGGGCAGAGGGGGCGCGGTGGGTTCTTCCTCTGGCGGGTCATCTTCCTCGATGGGCGGGTTGTAGTAGTCGTAATCGGGGTTATCCCAAAAATGAGTGACGGACGGCGTGGGTGGCTCGGACACATCCACGGGCTCGAACCCAGACGCAAAGAGCAGCGCCCCCACCGCAACCACAGCGCAGAGCACCAGCGACACAACGACATCCCACTTTTTCTTTCCAAACATAACAACTCCCAACGGATTTTTGTAACATCGAATCCCATGCGCCCCCAAGCGCACGCTTTGTCTGTGCCCTGAACAATTGTACATTGTTCTTTGTCAATTGTTCATTGTATCAAGGGTGCGGTAACCCCTTGCGGTACGCGTCCATGATGGACTTGAAGACCTCGCCGTTGCTCGGCGGTGTCCATGTGATGCAGTTCGCGCCGGCCTCCATGGTGGCGCGGACGGATTCAATACTGGGTCCACCCGTGGCGATGATGGGCGCATCGGGATAGCGGGCGCGGATGGTGCGCACAACCTCGGCGGTCTTTCCGGCGGCGGAAACGTTCAGGATGTCCGCCCCCGCGTGGAATCGCGCATCGATGTCCTCGTTCTCGCTGAGCACCGTGACCACCACGGGGATGTCCACCGTGCCCTTGAGTTCGCGCACCACTTCGTTGCTCGTGGGCGCGTTCACCACGACGCCGCACGCGCCCTGAAATTCGGCGTGTAGCGCCAAATTGACCACGCGCGGCCCTTTGGTCAGTCCGCCGCCCACACCCACAAACACAGGCACACTGGCCACCGCCATCACGGCCTCGGTGATGACCGGTTGCGGCGTGAAGGGGTACACGGCGATGATGGCGTCCGCGTTGGCGTTGGCGATGATGCACGCGTCGGTGCTGAAGAGTACGGAGCGAATGACCCGCCCGAAGACGCGGATGCCCGGGCAGGCGGCGATTTCCGGCGGCACGTCCAATCGGAACGCCCGGAGTGTGCCGGAGATTTCCGGCGTTGAGATTGTTTGCGGCATGGCTTTCCCCCCGACCATATTCTGCCCTAAAGTATACCTGATTTCGCACGAAATTACAAGGCATTTTTCAGAAAAATTGGGGGGAGATTTTTGGGGTGGGGGAGGGGGCGTGTTATTTATAGGTTTTGGGGTCAAGCTGTTTGGCTTTGGCAAGATCTTTGTCAGCCTTTGCCTCTTCGCCCATCTGGCGATAATTAAGGGAACGTGAATAGTAGATACCTGCATTTTTAGAGTCTATTTTTATGGCTTTGGTGTAATCCTGAATGGCAAGTTCGTTTTTTCCCGTGCTACCATAAATATTGCCTCGACGTATAAAAATGCCAGCATCTTTTTGATTAAGCTGAATGGCTTTGGTGTAATCATCCAGTGCTTCTTTCAGTTTTCCTTGATCATGATATAAACAGCCGCGATTGTAATAGGCAGTTGCATCTTTAGAGTCTAACTCAATAACTTTTGTGTAATCCTGAATGGCGAGCTTTTTGTTGCCCATGCGCTCATAAACAATGGCGCGATTGAAATAAGCACCTGCATATTTCGGATCAAGTTCAATCGCCTTTGTGTAATCCTGAATGGCACTTGTATTGTTGCCCATGCTACCATATAGATTACCGCGATTAATATAAGCAACATCAAATTTGGGGTTATACTTAATGGCATTCGTGAAGTCAGCCAGTGCCTCCTTAAGCTTTCCCTGATGTTCATATAAATCGCCTCGATTGTTGTATGCAATCGCATATTTCGAATTAAGCGCAATGGCTTTGTTGTAATCCTTGAGTGCCTGCTGTAAATTTCCTTTATATTTATAGGCTGAACCACGATTTTGAAAGGCATTTGAGTAGGAGGGATTCAGCCGAATTGCCTCGTTATATTCCGCGATGGCTTTATCATATTGTTTCTTTTCAAAATAGGCGATGCCTTTAACACAATGCTCATAGGCAAGTTGCGTATTACTTTTCGTAACTTGGACGGTGGTAGCGACAGTTGGGGGTGTTTTTTCGGGTTCTTCGCCAGTTTTTGGGGGTGGAGTCTGTTTGCGCGTGGTTGTTTCGGTCAAGGGCACACTCGTTGCAACAGCAGTGGTTTCAGAAGAAATATCAGTGACAGTCACATTGCTCGATACTTCAGCAGGAAAGCCGTCTGTTGGATCGGGGTTCGCTTGTGTTTCCAAGAAAAACCCAAGGTATGGAGATGTGATAATGGCGGCGATAATAACTGCAACCGCGCCGATAATCGCAACAATAATCTTATCTCGTGTCTCTGTTGAACGCGCTTTTTGACCCGTTGTAAATTTATGAGTCATTTCTCAAAACACCTCCCAAAACTGCTGCCAACATGTATATCCATATTGTAGCAGATTTTGGCAGGATTTGCAAGAGGGGATGGCGGGGTCAAAAAATCTATCAACCCGTAGGGGCGCGCATCGCGCGTCCGTGTCTAGAATCTAGCCTCTAACCTCTAAAATCTAGCCTAATACCTCCCCAAATACTGTTCCAGCTCCCACGCGCTCACGCGGCTGGAATACTGCCGCCACTCCTCTTTTTTGGCGGCGAGGTACTTGCTGAAGATGTGCTCACCCAGCACGCCCGGCAAAAACTCGCTGGCGCTATACAGCCGCATGGCCTCCTGCAAGCTGACGGGCAGGCGGGCGATGCCGTCCTTGGCGCGGCGGGATTTGCTCAGTGCGAAGATGTTCTCGTTCACGGGCGCGGGGGCGGGCAGTCCGCGCGTCATGCCGTCGAGCCCCGCACGCAGGCAGGCCGCGAACGCTAGGTACGGGTTGCACGCCGGGTCGGGACTGCGCAGCTCCAGCCGCGTGTTCTTGCCCGATGAGCGCGGCACGCGAATGAGCGGCGAGCGGTTGCCGGCACTCCACGCAATGTGCACCGGCGCTTCGTAGCCCCCCGCCAAGCGCTTATAGCTGTTCACCAAGGGGTTGAGCAGCAGCGTCATGGGTTCGATGTGCTCTAAGAGCCCCGCCATGAACGAATACGCCTCGCGCGAGAGCCCCAGCGCATCGCTCTCGTCGTGGAAAACGTTGTCCTCGCCACGGCGCAGCGAGAGGTTGATGTGCATCCCCGAACCCGAAATGTCGTACACGGGCTTGGGCATAAAAGTGGCGTGCAGGCCGTGCTGTTGCGCCACGGATTTGACGACCAGCTTGAAGGTCATCACGTTGTCGGCGGTGACCAGCGCTTCACCGTGGCGGAAGTCGATTTCGTGCTGTGCTGGCGCGACTTCGTGGTGACTGCCCTCCACAGCAAAGCCCATGTTCTCCAGCGTGTGGCAGATATCCCGGCGGCAGTCCTCCCCGCGATCGACAGGGCCTAGGTCAAAGTAACCGCCCGTGTCGTGACTGTGGGTGGTGGGGCGGCCATTGCCGTCCACGTGAAAGAGGAAGAACTCCAGCTCAGGGCCCACGTCCAGCGTCAAGCCCATGTTGGCCGCCTCGGCGACCGCCTGCTTCAGGCAGGTGCGCGGATCGCCCGCGAAGGGCTCGCCGTCCATGGTGGTCACGTCACAGATGAGCCGCGCCACCTGTCCGCCGTCCTGGTTGCGCCACGGGTAGATCAGGAAGGTGTCCAAATCCGGGCGGAGCAGCATGTCGCTCTCTTCAATGCGCACAAAGCCCTCAATGGACGAGCCGTCAAAGGCGCAACCCTCCGCCAGCACACGAGGCAACCCGGCGGCGGGAATCGCCACGTTTTTGATCGTGCCCAGAATGTCGGTGAATTGCAGGCGCACAAAGCGCACATCGTTTTCCCGCACAAAGGCGAGGATGTCGTCGGGGGTGTAACGCATGGATGTTCTCCTTAACTAGATTCTACAACCCGTAGGGGCGGCAACCTG
>JAISJQ010000052.1 GCA_031261445.1 Oscillospiraceae bacterium
ATCTTTGACAGAAGGAGGTGATACTTATGGAGATATTTGCAATGATGTACCTGATCATCTGGATCAGCACGATGTCTATCGCTCTGTGTCTCAATAGCCAAAGGAAATGACCGCTCCCCACAGCAAGGTTAGCGGTCATTTCCGATAACTTCTGATGGGAGAACCGTTCCGTCCGCCCCTCTGTGCATATTATACGTCATTCGTGCACATTTGTCAAGTGTTCTAGATGCTAGATTTTAGAAACTAGATGTTGCATCAATACCTGTTTTCAAGAACACAAAAACGTTTTGTTAAAGAATCTAGTCTCTAGTCTCTAACATCTAGCATTTAGGAGGCTTCCGCCCATGACAGCCACCGAAATCCTCAAGCAATATTTCGGCTACGACACGTTCCGCGCCGGGCAGGGGGAAATCATTGAGGCCATCACCGCCGGGCGCGATGCCTTTGGCGTGATGCCCACGGGGGCGGGCAAGTCGCTGTGCTACCAAGTGCCGGCCATGCTCCTGCCGGGTGTGACGCTGGTCATCTCGCCCCTCATTTCGCTGATGCGCGACCAAGTGCAGGCACTGGTGGTCAGCGGCATCCCGGCGGCATACATCAACAGTTCTCTGAGCGAAGCCCAGTGCGCCCGCGCTCTGGCCAACGCACGGGCGGGGCAGTACAAAATCATTTACGTCGCCCCCGAACGACTGCCCACCCCTGCCCTGCGTGCCCTGACGGCATCCGTGCCCATTTCGCTGGTGGCGGTGGACGAGGCGCACTGCATCTCCCAATGGGGGCAGGATTTTCGCCCCAGCTATGTGGACATCCCCCAGTTTGTGGCGGATCTGCCCACGCGCCCTGTGCTGGCGGCGTTCACGGCGACCGCTACGGCGCGGGTGCGCACGGACATTTTGCAAACGTTGCGCCTGCAAAATCCCCGCACGCTGGTGACGGGCTTTGACCGCCCGAACCTCTATTTTGCCGTGCAACAGCCCGAAGACAAGTACGCCGCGCTGGCGGAGTACCTCAGCCAAAACGACGGTTACGGCATCGTGTATTGCTCCACCCGCAAGGAGGTGGAGAGCCTCACCGAACGCCTGCGCACGGACGGCCACGCGGCGGCACGCTACCACGCGGGACTAGAGCCCAGCGAGCGTAGCGCGGCACAGGACGACTTTTTGTTTGACCGCGTGCGGGTGATTGTGGCCACCAACGCGTTTGGCATGGGCATCGACAAGTCCAACGTGCGCTTTGTGATTCACTACAACATGCCGCAGAACGTGGAGAGCTACTACCAAGAGGCTGGACGCGCCGGGCGGGACGGTCTGCCCAGCGACTGCCTGCTGTTTTACGCCCGCAAAGACATCAACACGGCACTGTTTTTGATTCGCAGTAGCGGCAACGCCGCCGAGATTGCACGCAATACACAGCTACTGAACCAGATGGAGCGGTACTGCGAAACCGCTGACTGCCTGCGCGGCTACATGCTGCGCTATTTTGGTGAGGACACGCACGAGGACTGCGGCAATTGCGGCAACTGCCGTGGCGAATTCACCGAGAGCGACGCGACGGTGGATGCCCAAAAAGTGCTCTCTTGCCTCTATCGCCTGCACAAATTGGGCAAGCACTTCATGTTCACCCACACGGCGGATATCCTCGTGGGCAAGTCCGAGGACTACACGGACTTGCCGACCTTTGGCATCCTGAAGGGCGTGCCGCGCCCCTATATTCGCCTGCTGACCAACCGCCTGACGGCGCTGGGCTACATCAGCGACCACGATGGCTTTCTGCATGTGACAAACAAGGCCAACGAAGTCCTGCGCGAGGGCGTGCGGGTGACCATTCGCGGCAGAAAGCCCAAGGCCTCCACCAAAGAGCGGCGCAAAATCTCCACCCAAACCAACCCGAAGTTCGCGTTTTCAGAGGAAATCTTCAACGCGCTCAGGGCACTGCGTTCAGAGATTGCGCAAGAAAACAGGGTTCCGGCGTATATTGTGTTCACCGATGCCACGCTGGTGGACATGTGCCAAAAGCACCCCGCCACAAAAGCGGAAATGCTGGACGTAAGCGGCGTGGGGGAAGCAAAATGGGAGAAATACGGCGAGCGCTTTTTGGCGCTGCTGCGCAGTGAAGGGCTGAACGCAAAGCCACAAACCGCGCCGCCCGCGTTTGACCCGGAGCAGTTCGCCGCGCTCGTCACGATTGAAGACGAGCCCCTACAAATCTCTCACGTGACGGCCAACATCAACGCCGTGCGGCTGCGATTTGGCCAAACGAATATCGGTGCGCCTGCGCTCAATAAGCTGGTGCTGGAGGCGGGGTATCTGGAGGTGGTGGACGGCGTGAAACTGCCCACGGAGCGCGGCACGGCGCTGGGCATCACCACCGTAGAGCGGCATTCCGAGCGCGGCAACTACGTGCAATGCCTGTTTGACGCAGGAGCGCAGCGGGAGTGCGTGCGGCTGGCGCAAGCGCAATTTGCAATGAACAATGGACAATAAACAATTGTTTGCAGGCCTCACGCCTCATCCCTGATTCCTCACACCTCTCTGTAGGGGCGGCAATCTGCCGCCCGGTGGTTGTCCGTAGGGGCGCACGGTGTGCGCCCATTGTGTGGAACTCATGGGTAATAGGAATCAGCGGGCGACCGGGGACGGTCGCCCCTACCAATGGTCCATTGTCAATTGTCCATTGCAAAGCTCGCGTCCAGATTAATCAGCTCTTCCAATGCCTCTTCCAGCTCTGTTTGGATTTTGTCTAGGCGCGTGGCGTGTTCGTGCACCTGCTCGTAGTCGCTGGCGACGGCGGGGTCGGCTAGCTGCGCTTCCAGCTGTGCGCTCTCTTGCTCTTTTTGCGCGATGAGCGCTTCAAGTTTTTGGATGCGCCCGCGCCGTTTGCGCTCGTCTGCGGCCTGCTCTTTCTTTAAGAGATACTCGTTTTGTTTGGGGGACTTTGGCGCGGCGGCGACAGTTGCCCGCGGCTCCGCGACCCGCCGGCGCAGGTATTCGTCATAGCCGCCGAGCGTCAGGGTCGTGCCCTCTGGGGTCAGCTGATAGATTTTGTCCGCCAGCTTGTTGATGAAAAAGCGATCGTGCGAGACGATGAGCATCGTGCCCTCGTAGAGGCTCAGCGCGTCTTCCAGTGCCTCCACGGCGGCGATGTCCAGGTGGTTGGTGGGCTCATCCAAAATCAGCAGGTTCGCGCCAGAGAGCATGATTTTTACGAGCGCCACGCGGGCACGCTCCCCGCCGCTGAGGGCGCGGATGGGTTTATACACTTCGTCCCCACGGAACAAAAACGCGGCCAGAGAACTGCGCACGGTGGTCTGCGTCAAGCGCGGGTACGTGCCCCAGACCTCTTGCAGGACGGTGTTTTCTTCGTGCAGGTTGGCAAGTGTTTGGTCGTAATAGGCCATGTCCACGCCCGCGCCAAAGCTGACACCGCGCCCGCGTGCCAAAATCTCTTTGAGCAGCGTGGTTTTGCCGCAACCGTTGCTTCCGAGCAAAAACACCGCTTCACCGCGCTTGATGTCCAAATCTGCGTGCCGAAAAATCACTTTCTCGCCGAAAGACTTGCCCAAATCGCGGCACAAAAGCACATCGTTCCCGCTCACGCGCCGCGTGGGGAAGCTGAAATCCCAGTCGTCCGCTTCGGCATCGGGCGTTTCCAGCGCGTCCATCATCCGCGCGAGCATTTTCTCTTTGCTCTCGGCACGCTTGATGGATTTTTCGCGGTTATAGGACTTGAGTTTTTTGATGGACTCCTGCTGTTTGCTGATGGCCGCCATGGCGCTTTTATAGTGGTGCAGCGCGATCTGGCGTTGCTCTTTTTTCTTGACCAACCAGGCAGAAAAATTGCCCTTAAACGCTTGGATTTTTCGGTTCTCAATCTCCAGCGTTCGGGTGGTGATTTTGTCCAAAAAGTATCGGTCGTGCGAGATGACGATAACTGTGCCCTTGAAGGCTTTTAGGTAGTCCTCCAGCCACGCCACGGCGTCCATGTCCAGATGATTGGTGGGCTCGTCCAGCAGGAGCAGGTTCGCTTCGCTCACCAGTAGCTTCGCCAGCGAGAGCTTGGAGCGTTCCCCGCCGCTGAACGCCGACACGGGGCGCGTCAAGTCCTCTTCCCCAAAGCCCAGCCCCAACAGCGCGGCGCGGGCACGGCTGCGGAAGGTCAGACCGCCCTGCGCTTGGAAGGCTTCGCTCTTGTCGTGGTGCAGATGGATGAGCGCGTCTAGCGCGTCGCCTTGGGCGTATTCTAGCTGCGCGTGCAGGGCATCGAGCTCCACTTCCCGCGCGATGAGATCCGCAAAGCCCGCCAGCACCTCTTCATACGCCGCGTGGGTGGAGGCGTTGACCACATGCTGCTCCATGCAGCCAATGCGTGCATCGCGCCCGATGGCAATGTGCCCGCCGTCCGCCGACACCGTGCCCAGCAGAATCTTGAACAGCGTGGTCTTCCCCGTGCCGTTCGCGCCCACCAGACCAACGCGGTCGCCCACGGAAATATCAAAGCCTTTGGTCGAAAAAAGCAGTCGTTCGCCAAAATATTTTTCCAACTGTGAAACACTGATGATGACCATTGCGGCTCTTTCCTGTGCAGATTTACCGCATAATTGTACCACAAAAGGCAAGGCATTGCAATTCCAGTCTCTAGATTCTGGCATCTAGGATTTGACTTTTGCGGCAAAACGTGCTATGATAAGGGGTAAACAATACACGGCTAGGAGACAACCCATGAGCAAGAAAACTGGTTTTTATCCCGATTGGTTTCACGAGGAAGCGCCCGCCAAATCTTGGCGCTCCATCTTCAAGTGGGGCGGCGCGACCGAATTCAAAGCGCCCAGCCGCAAGATGTACACCCTGATGAAGGATGTCTTCGAGATGACGGACGACGACTTCAAGGAGAAAATCGAGCTGGGGCTTGACCCCGTGGAGTACGACCTGCCCCCAAAACTCGCGCCGGAACACGTGGCGGCCTTCCGCGACATGCTCGGCAGCGAGAACATCAGTCAGGACAACTACGACCGCCTGAGCGTCGCCTACGGCAAAACCATGGTCGACTTGATGCGCCTGCGCAAAAAAATCGTGGAGAACCTACCCGATATTGTGCTGTATCCCCGCAACCGCGAGGATGTCATTCACATTGTCAAGTATGTCTGTGAGCACAAGATTCCGCTGTATGTCTACGGCGGCGGCTCGTCCGTGACGCGCGGCGTTGAGCCCATCAAGGGCGGCGTGAGCTTGGACATGCGCCGCAACTTCAACAAGGTCATCAAGTTCAGCGAGAACAACCAGACCATCACCGTGCAGGCGGGCATGAGCGGCCCGCGCCTGGAGGAAGTGCTGGGCAACGCCGTCAAGGAGCTGGGTGCGAGCCGCGCGTATACCTGCGGGCATTTTCCGCAGTCGTTTGAGTATTCCAGCGTGGGCGGCTGGGCCGTCACGCGCGGCGCGGGGCAAAACTCCACCTACTACGGCAAGATTGAGGATCTGGTCATCCAGCAGGAGTACATCACCCCCACGGGCATCGTGGAGAGCGACCCATTCCCACACAACGCCACGGGCCCGTCCATCGACGACATTATGATGGGCAGCGAGGGCGCGTTCGGCGTGCTGACCCATGTGACGCTGCGCGTGTTCAAGCACATGCCCGAAAACCGCAAGCGCTTCAGCTTTGTGTTCAAGGACTGGAAGAGCGGCGTGGCGGCGTGTAAGGAGGTCATGCAGGGCGAGTTCGGCTTCCCATCCATCTTCCGCCTGAGCGACCCAGAGGAGACGCAGGTGGGCTTTAAGCTCTACGGCATCCCCGACTTTCTGGAGAACGGCTTGGAGGCGCTGGGCTACAAGGACGGCGAGCGCTGCTTGCTGCTGGGCTTCAGCGAGGGCGAAAAGGACTTCGCCAAAAACGTGCACAAAAAGATCAAGAAGATCTGCAAAAAGCACGGCGCGCTGTATATCACGGGCTATGCCTGCGCCAAGTGGGAGCCCGGCCGCTTCCGCGATCCCTACCTGCGCGAGGACATGGGCGACTACGGCCTGATGCTCGACACGCTGGAGTGCTCGGTCAACTGGGACAACTTCATGGAGGTCTACGAGAATGTACGCCCCATCTGCAAGAGCCGCAAGCACACCATCTGCATGACCCACATGAGCCACTTCTACCCGCAGGGCGTGAACCTGTACTTCATCTTTGAGGCGAAGATGAACGATCTGCAGGAGTATCTGGAATACCAAGGGCAGATTATGGACGCGATCCAAAAATACGGCGCGGCCATGAGCCACCACCACGGCATCGGCAAAATGACCGCCCCCTGGCTGGAGGCGCAGATTGGCACGCGGCAGATGGAGATCTACCGCACGCTCAAGAACCACTTCGACCCCGACAACCTGATGAATCCCGGCGGCACGCTGGGGCTGGACCTTGCGCCGGAGCAGCGACGCAATAACATCTAGAGGCTCTAACATCTAAACCCGCACGCCATTGGGCGTGCGGGTTTTCTGTGTGTCTTATGTGTGCGATAGAATCTCTTGCCCTATGCCGCGTGAAGGTAACAAGTCCTTCCCACATTTGTTCGCAACGGCTCTTGCGCATCGCGGTTTACTGGGTCAGCTGGTTTCCTGCGCGGCTTTCTCAATGATGGTTTCACAGAATTGTAACAGGACGGGCGTATCTTTTGTCGCCGTTTCCCACACATCGCTTCTGTCCATGGTAACATAGGCATGGGCAAAATGATTGCGCATTCCCCGAATTGCGCCCCAAGGCATTTGTCTACGTGTTGCATCCTTAAACTCTGCGGACAAGCCGTTAGCCAATTCACCAATTTGCATGATACTCATGGAAACAGAGTTGTAAAAGTCAATATCCTTGGTGAAGGCATCATAAGAAGCTCCAAAGCGCACAATCGTTCCAGCAATGTCATCACAATAGCGTTTCATATGTTGGATTCTGTCCAAATCGCCTCTATCCATAAATCTTCACCCTCTCACGCTGCAAATTTTCCACCATCCACGGCGTTCTCTCTTTCGTGCATTCCTGCTCTAGTGCGCTCGTGGTGAGCATATCAATCGGTTTTTCAACCACTTCACTCAAATCGTTATACAAGCCGCCCATCGCGAACAAGCCATGCAGATTCGCGCCCGTTTTGTCCACCAGAAGATCTATGTCCGAATCATCGGTCGCTTCGCCGCGGGCATATGAGCCAAACAGATACACCGCAGGCAACCCATATTTGTTTGCAACAGGGGCAATTCGCTCTTTCAGTTGTTCGATTGTATAAATCACAGGAATCGCCTCACTTTCTTCCGCTATTATTATAGCAAATTGCAGGGGAAAAATCAACACTTTTTGTTTTTTTGCGCCAGAGCAGCGGCGGAATAACATCTAGAATCGCCAATCGTCCAATAAAAAGTCTTTGATGTTCCAATGCCGAATTCCGTTTTGGCTCATGTCTATTTCGTCCATCGTGACGACGTATTTCGGATAGTTATCCTCAATTTTCAGAAGATTGCCAAACTCCCGCGCCTGCGTCGCCTTGTCCGGCATCAAATAGGCCACCTGAATATAAATGGGTTCGTTGTTCTTCCTGGCGATAAAATCAATCTCTTCCTTTTCAAGCGAGCCCACGGTCACGGTGTAACCGCGCCGCAGAAGCTCAAGGCAAACAATGTTTTCCAAAACCTGTCCAATGTCCTCCATGTGCCGTCCATAAACCGCTTCACGCAAACCGTGGTCGGCCACAAAATATTTTTCGGCAACCGCCAACATCTTTTTGCCCCTGATGTCCTGCCGCCGAATCTTATAAAATAAATAGGCTTCCTCACACGCCTTTAGATAGTTGAGAACCGTGTCGGGGCTCACATTGCGCTGTTCGCTCTTGAAGTATTTTGCAATGGACGTGGCGGAAAAGGTCTGGCTGATGTTCGCCAGAACATAGCCGATGATGCGCTCAAGCAAATCCACATCCCGGATGTTGTGCCGCTTGACCACATCCTTCAGCACAACCGAGTTGTACACATCCTCCAGATAGAGACTGACCGCTTGTTCATCGGCAATAATATTGCTGATGAACGGCATCCCGCCCAGCCGTAAATAATCCGAAAAGTTTTTGCCCTTGTTTAATTCGATAAACTCTTTATAAGACAACGGGTAGAGGACAAACTGCACATAACGCCCCGCTAAAAGGGTGGCAAGCTCGCCCGACAACAGCTTGGCGTTCGACCCGGTGATGTAAATGTCGGCATCAAAATCCACACGGAAGGAATTGATGGCCTCCTCCCATTTTTCCACCTCTTGAATTTCGTCAAAGAACAAAGTCCATTTTTCCCGGCTGTCGCCCACTTGTTGGAGGATGAAATCATAGAGCGCGTCCGCGCTCTTGTATTGAGCATTCTTCCGGCTCTCAAAGTTCAAATAGATACTGTGTTTTTCATCGCCGATTTCCGCACGCAATAAATCCAGCAGAACGGACTTTCCGCTACGCCGCAGACCCGTGATGACTTTCACAATATCCTTGCCGATAAACGGACGGATTTGTTCCATATAGCTTTCGCGTTTTATCATCGTGCATCCACTCCTTGCCTATAGTATACACCATTATAAACGATAATGCAAGCGTTTTTATAAAAATCATCTAGTATAATCGATATAAATTTATAATTTACAAAAACCATCGAGTATAAACGATAGGTTTTCTTTCCCTCCGTCCCAGTCCTCAATCTTCCGCCAACGTGAGTAGCTTGGGACGGCTTGGATGTGATTGTCTGTCCCTCTCCAGTCCTCAATCTTCCGCCAACGTGAGTAGCTTGGCCGCCAGATAGGGCAAGTTTTGCGGCGCGTTGGCGGCCGCATAGAGGGACGCCAACCGCTCCAGTGCCGCATCGCGCTCAGTCAGTGCCGTCCGCGCCGTGTCCAGCAGTTCCCACTGCGCGGCGTGCAAAAAGTGCCGCCGCCGCGTTTCGTCGGGCGTTTGTGGCTGATAAAAACGCTCTGCCCGCAGAATCCGCAGGCGTGAAAAGCGTTTGCTGCCCTGCAGCGCGTCAATGAGCAGCGCGGGATTGTGGAAACGGTTGCAGACCCCCGCGCCCAGCCCGATCCCCGGCACAAACAGGAATTCCGGCGCGGCGTCTGGTTGCAGGGGAGAGGGACAGACAATCACATCCAAGCCGTCCCCCAGCGCGTAGCCCCGCAATCTGTCCAGCAAAAATGCACCCGCCGCGCCGCTGAAATCCTCCACCAACACCAGCGTATCACACAGCGCCGCAATGGTCATAAAATGCGCCGCCATGCCGCCCGCGCTCATACCGCTCAAGGGGCGGCGCGTCTCCAAACCCACGTGTCCGCTGGGGGACGGGAACTCCTTGGCGGCCAAGCGAGTCGCGGCGCGGGCGAGCTTTTCTTTGTTCAGGCGTGCGCTATCCAGCCGCGCAAAGTCCTTTTGCAACAGGCACGCGGTCTGCCAGTGGCGGGCATATTTGTGTTCGGCTGACTGCACAAGCGCGTCCAAACGCGCAAGAGCTGCGCGTTTGTGGAAAAGTTGCGTCCAGTCGCGCTTTTCGTCCAGATCCAGCGCAGCGGCGTGTGTGTCGTCTAAAAAAAAACTGTCCGCAAAAAGAAGATCGCTTTTCGGCAGGTAGAGCGCCACCAACTGCGTGGGGCGCAGGGGCGCAAAATAACGCTCCACCGTGCCGCCGTTTTGCTCCAGATAGTTCCCCAGCAGTGCCAGCAGGCGCTCCTTGCCCATGTCTGGGCAACCCAGCAAGCGCACCTGCCGCGCCCCCTGAGGGCGCAGTGCCTCGTTCCAAAAGTACTCCACACCCAAAGCAATCCCCCGCCTTCATACTATGAAAGCGGGGGCATGTCAGGTTCTAGACTCTAGATGTTAGATACTAGATGCTAGATGGGGCGACGATACGATGTTGTCTTCTTATGACGAAACAGCTAGTCTCTTGCATTCTAGCACACTGCTAGCGTAATTTACTTTTTCACAAAAAACGTATTGAATCTTTCCGCACGCCGTGATTTGTAGAGGGGGGTTGCATTTTATGCCAGATTGTGGTATACTTTGGCGGTAGAGCGATGAGATATCACGCTGAGAAAAATCACGCATACACTTAGTTGTTGTGCGTTAGGAGTGAAAATTTATGGCGTATGCGGTTTTTCGCACATTTGAAGAACTCAAATCAGCAATCAAAAAGGTTAAAAGTCAAAATATAAGTGGCACTGAGTTTTGGTATCGTGGGCAAGGTAATGCAACCTATGAATTAACACCAAGTTTTTTTCGGTATCCATCAAATTCACCCGAAAAAGAAAAAGAGATATTTGAAACATATTGTCGTTATGCACAGCGCGTTGGCGTGAGCCGTAATGAAGTGAAGACAGATTGGGAAAATCTTATAGATATGCAGCACTACTTCATTCCAACTAGACTATTAGATTGGACGGAAACGCTTGGAATATCACTATATTTTGCTCTGTCTGGTTACCGTGGAGAAGGTAATATCGCTTTATTTCTGCTGAATCCAGTAAAACTTAATTCGTACTCCTTCCACGAGAAGATCATCCCCACTATCCCAGAAGACACGAGGGACTTATCATATGCCAAGAGTTATATAGCGTCCACACCCCCTGTTGCCCAGTACCCTATTGCGATTAGAACGAATTTTTCAAATCCACGCGTATTGGCGCAACGCGGGATGTTTACCGTGCATGGTGCGGATACATCTCCTATCGATAAATTGTGCCCAGATGCGGTTTATAAATTGGTAATTGGATCAACAGCAGTCCCAGAAATCAAAGAATTTTTGACGGATGCGAACATAAATGAAGCAACCGTTTTTCCTGATATTTTCGGATTGGCCTCTTTACTTAGAGCTAAATTGGCAAATTAGACCTTGCAAACTGAATAGTCTTTCATGCAAGGGTTGCAATTAAATTGTTGTTGGTGTTCAAAATGAACGATTTGAACCTTTGGGAGCAATAGAGTCCTCCCCTCCCCCTCCTGTATCCTCATCCCTCGAGGGGGGCAAACGGAAAAACAGTACTGGATGACATTTTTTTCAACGCGGCGGCATTGAACTATTGCTTGTAGGGGCTTTGAGGCGGGAGGGATGAGGATACAGGGGCGAGGGGGTGTAGGGGCGAGCTGTGCTCGCCCGCTGATTCTCACGAACACAACGGGCGGCAGATTGCCGCCCCTATGAGGCGTGAGGGACGAGGGCGAGACGTGCGCCCCACAACCAATTGTCCATTGTTCATTGTTCATTGCGAAGCCTAGCTCGGCGCGTTCGGAAAATCACCCAGCTGCACTTGCCCTAGGTCGTCCAGCGGCGGCAAGTCGTCAGTGCTGAAGATGGAATTGTAGCCCGCGCCCTGCACCATCTCTTCCAGCGTTTGGGTGGGAGTGGGGGTTACGCTAAAGGCCACCGCTGTGGCACGCACAGCCGTTCGGGCTTGTTTTTTTTGCACCAGCCGCAAGAGTGCCCAGTACCCCGCCAGAGAGAGCGCCGTGAGCACCGTCAGGAAGATGCCCGCCAGCAAGCCTTGCGGAATAAAGCGCAATGTGACCGTGTGCTCGCCCGCCGCCAGCGGGATGGTCAGCAAGGCCTCGCTGTATTTGCCCTCTTGCCACTCCAGCGCCACGGGCAACCCGTCTACCGTCACGTGCCAGCCCTTGTCGTAGGGGATGGACGTGAAGAGCAGGCCATCGCTCGCCATGGTGACATTGCCAGCAATGCGCGTTTCGCTAAAGTCCGTGATGTTCAGCCGCGCGGCGTTGAGCTGCGCAAAGCCGCGCTGGAACACGGTGTCGTCAATGGCGACACAGCGGATGTTGAACGCCCCGCTGGCCTTGTCCGCGTCCGCCGGGATGATCATTTCCACTGTGATGGCTTCGTCTTTTTTGCACGCGCCCAAATCCACAATGTATTCATCGTTGGGATTGTAGACCTGCGAGGTCACGCCACTGCGAATGGTGGCGGTGGTGATCTGGCTGGAGGTGGCGTATAAATACAGATTGGTGTTGGACGGCGCTTTGAAGTTCACGCTCACCGTGCCGCCGACTTCCGCTGTCTGCTTCTGATAGGCAAAACTCACGTCTGTGGGGGTAAAGGGGATTTCATAGACGTTGGCATACTTGATGGCGTCCACAGGCAGTTGGTGCAGCACTTCGCCCTCTCCTGTGGCCAGCGCGAACCACTCGTTCTGCACAGAAAATGGGTCATAGTCGCTGAAGGGTGCCCAGTCGTTGAGCAGGGCGCTCTGCACGCCGAACGCCACAGGCAACGCCTTGACATTTTTGTAGGCGTGGAACTTGTCTTCGTCGGCGACTTTTTGGTAGTAGGTGGGGTTGGGCGAGGGGCGCACGCCGTCGGCGTTGTTGACCACAAGATAGTCCAGCGCGTGCATGGCGTTATAGACGGGCGTCTGGGGGAAGTAGGTGTAGCTGTTGATATAGTTGGAGAACATGCCCAGACGCTTTTCTAGATTGGCCGTTTTTTCATAGGCCATGGAGGAAAACGTGCTCAGGCCGTTGTAGCCATACCAAGCGGGATCCATGCGCGCGCGCAGGTTTGACAGCTCTAGGCGATAGAACGCGCCATTCTCGCGCTCGTCTAGGCGTTCTTTCAGATCCACAAAGGCCGAACGGTCGTCGGCATAGTACTTTTTGGGCTGATCCATGCTGTAGTGGTCGGTGCTGGCGATGGCCATCTCGGCGCAGATGACGCACAGGAGCACCGCCGCCAGACCAACGCGCGTGGCCTTATCGCGCCGCGCACCCAAGAGACCGAAGAGGACAGTATAGAGGAACGCGAACGCGAGCGAGATCCAAATGGTGTAGGTGGTCAGGTTTTTGTGCCCCAGCTGTTGCACAAAAAGGATGAAGACCGTCAGGAGCAAGCCCGCGCCGAGGATCTGCTCTTTTTTGAAGTCCTTGATGTATTGCGCGGCACGCACGGCGATGATGAGTAGCACAAACGAATAGATGAACGAAAAGCGGAACGGCAGGTCGTTGGGGAAATGGAAGCCGTGCCAGATGTAGTTGAGGCTATTGACGGTAAAGCTGAAGAACAACGCCGCCAGCAGGAGGGTATACATCACTTTCTCGCGCCCGGCAATCTTTTTGGAAAAGAGGAACAGCGGCACCAAGAGCAGCGGCGCGATGCCCGTGTAGACATTGGGCAACACCGTGTCGCCGCTTGAGCGGATGGTGGGCTCAAGGCTGGCTAGGTGGTTGGCCAAAAACGCGAAAATGTTGTTGTGGAACTCTAAGTTTTCGGGGAACAGGCCTTTCGTGGCGGAGCTCTGCCCCAGCGCAAAGGCCACCGGCAGGAGCGCAAAGGCCGTCAACCCCGCCGCCGCCAGCCCCGTGAACGCAAAGCGCACGCCCGCGTTGAGGAAACGCGCATTCCATAAGCGTTCCCACCAAGTGACATATTGCACGCCGTTTTTGGCGATGGTGACCGGCGGCGTGGGCGAAACGCTCTCGCTCAGGCGGTGGTGGGAGAAATAATAGGTGATGAAATACAGCACGGCAAAAATCGCCGCCATAAAGCCCATGTAGTAGTTGGAGAACAGCGTCACGGAGAGCGCAAAGAGCATCCAGCCGCCCTTTTTCTCCTTGATGATGAGTTCCACGCCCAACGCCACCAGCGGCAGGAGCGTCATGCCGTCGAGCCACATGACGTTCCAAGAATAGGCGATGAACCAGCCGCACAGGGCATAGAGCACGCCAAAGCCCGCCGTGAGGGGGCTATGCAGACCGCGCGAGCGCTTGAGGAAGTAGGTGAACGCCATGGCGGCAAACGCGCTGTTGAGCAGGATGATGAGCGAAATGCTCTCCAAAATGCGCTCACGCCCCAGCAGGAGCGTCACCACGTTCAGGGGACTGCACACGTAGTTGTATAAGTTCCCCTGAAAGTTGCCACCCATGCCCGTCGTCCAGCTGTAGAACAGGCTCTTAAAGCCCGTAACGCGGTCGTACATCTCGGCGAACAGAGGCCCGTACTGGTGGTACAGATCCATGCGCAGCACCGTGTTGGGCCCAAAGGGGATGACATGGTAGCAGTAATAAATAATGGTCACCAGCGCGGCCGCCGCCGCAAAGGCCACAAAACAGTACAGATTTCCGCGCAACTCCGCGCGTGCGCGATCCCGCAAATCCTTGGTATGCATAGGCACTCTACTCCCCAAAAAACTTCCGTACTATTGTAGCAGAATATGGAGAAAATTGCAAGCAAATTTTCGGGAAGGGTCACGGAAAACCATTTTGGGTAGGGGCTTTTCTGCGCTCGCCCGATGTTTTCAAGAAAACGCGTGTTTTTTAGACAGCGGGCGAGCACCCGCAGGGCACAGGCAAAGCTCGCCCTACAAACCCCAAAAAACATCAGTTTTTCTCTGGTAATCTGAAAATTGATTTCCCCGCGCAAAGATTGACTTTTCACGCCCAAAGTGCTATAATCCTACCAACAAACTAGGAATGGTGACTTTATGCGCAAACACATTTCCCTTTTGCTCGCTCTGGTGCTCCTGTGCACGGCTTTTGTGGCCTGTGACAAAGGCACGATTGACCCCGCCGACGACCCAGCCAATGTCATCGTGGACAATCGCGGCGTGACCCTCCACGCGGCGGACTTCAAGCGCGTTGTGTGCGCCTATGCGTCGTATTCTGACCTGTGGCTCAAGGCGGGCGGCAAGCTGGTGGGCGTGACGGACGACGTGGAAGAGCGCGGCATTGATGCGGGCAAGGCGAAGCTCATCGGTTCGGTCAAAACGCCATCGCTAGAGAAAATCGTGGATCTGAAACCCGATTTTGTCATCCTCTCCGCGGATATCGACGGGCAAATCGCGCTCGATGAGCAGCTCACCGCGCTGAAAATCCCTCACGGCTACTTCACCGCCGACACCTTCCCGCAATACGGGCAACTGGCCGAAAAGTTCCTCAAGCTCACGGGCAACGTGAACAACGCCGACCTGTGGAACGCCCTCGTGCGCGCACCCAGCGATCAAATCTTGGCGGCGAACGAGAAAACGAAGGACAAAAAAGCCCCCAGCGTCCTGCTCCTGCGGGTGACGAGCACGGACTTTAAGGTCAAGCGCACGGGTACAGTGGCCGCGTCGATTTTAGACGATCTGGGCGTGAACAACATCGCCGACAGCGACAAAAAACTGCTCGAGACGCTCTCGGTGGAGAAGATTGTGCAGCTGCAACCGGACTGGATCTTGCTGGACGTGATGGGCATTGACGAAACGCAGGCGCAGGAATCGTTCGACAAGCTGCGCAAAGACCAGCCGGCCTGGGACAGCCTGAGCGCCGTGAAAGACGGCAAGGTGAAGGTCCTGCCCAAAGACCTGTTCCACTACAAGCCCAACGAACGCTGGGGCGAGAGCTACGCCTTTTTGGCGGACGTGCTGTTCTAGTCTAGAGACTAGATTTCTTGCACAAACGTTTTTGTGTTTACAGAATCTAGCAGAACAGTAGGGGCGACCCTTGTGGTCGCCCTGGTGGGAGAGACGCAAGTTGGTGGGGCGATTGAACCCCAGCAGCCAAGCGCAGAAAAGCCCCTACATTTACAGAAGACAGAGGACAGAGTTTTGTTCGCAATTCTGCCCTCTGTCTTCTGTCCTCTGTCCTCTGCTACGCTGTAAACATCCGCACGACTGAGACCACGGCGGAGACCGCCATGCCCAGCACAACGTTGGCCGCGTGGCGCAGGAATTTGCGCAAGCCGTGTGTGGATTCCTCCGGCGCATCGTCGTCTGGTTCGGGGAAAAATCCGTCATCGTCCACAAAGTCCAGTTCGCCCAGCGTCGGCAGATCCGGCCACGGGGCGGGTATGTTCTGCGCCGCTTTGGGCGGAAAGAGCGTGTCTATATCATAGCTGTCCTGCACTTCCGTCCACTGCGCAAAAGGGGCGGCGGGGGACGTTGCGGCGGGAAAGTCTGGGAATTGCGGCATCACAAAGGGCGTTGTGCCGCGCGGCGCGGGGACGCGCCAATCCGCTTGCAGTTGCGCGTAGGTCTCCTCCACGGTCAGCGCAATGGGCGCGGGCGCAAAAAGCGCGTCCAAGTCGCGCGCCACGGGTTGCCGTAACGGAGCACTGGCGCAGAGCAACTGCGCTTCAAAGTCGTATAAAATATCGTCGAGCGACGCACCGAGTGTAACCACGCCTGTCTCCTCCCTGCTTTGCGTAGGGAGATTATAGCACAGAAAACGATAACTGCAATGGAATTTCTATAAACGAAAGATAACATTTTTGTTTGTTTTTGATAACTGCGTGCAACTTTTCCATGCGCACTACCTTTTTGTGACGATGTTTTGCGCGGTTCAGCTGTAGAGGCGTGAGGGGATAAGGGGAGGGCGTCCCCGCGTTTGCGGTGCAAAGCGTTTATGCTTACTCCTTATAATAGCCCTTCTTACTCTTGGCTGTCATAAAAAACCTCGCCTTAGATCAGGCGAGGTTTTTTATGACTACGTTATGTCTAGCGGTATCCCATACTTTATTTTGTCTGCGTCACTGTAGTTCAGCGGGTCGTATTTAGCCAATAAGTCTTTTGCCTCTTTCACGGTTTTGCCTTTTATGGTTTTGGTAAAGCCCTTGTGGTCGTCCTTGACCGTAGCGGTAAAGCCTTCGACGTCGTATGAAAAGCTGACGGTTACCTTCTTGTCATGATTGGCATAATCAGCATGCCACCCCCAGAACTTACACTTATACGGCGCCTCAGGGCCCTCGGAGCCATACGTGCTGGTGTCGTCACGATGCCACCTACGAGTTATCTTTTGGTCACTACATAGTGAATAGTAGTAAAAGTTTGTACCTTCCGCGAAAATCGCGTCAACGCCTGGGGCGACGGTGGGTTTGGGCGGGTTTGTCGGTTTGGGTGTAGACTTTTGGGTTGTTGTGACGACCTTTTTTGTGGTGGTTATTTTTGTAGTGGCATTCGCCGTGGTTGTGATTGGTGTAGGTGTGATCGTAAGATTGGTTGTGGTCGTTGGGACGGGGGAAGTTGGGATCTGTGCGGTCGATTCGGCAGTTACGTTTTCGGTTGCGGGGTCGGTTGTCTCTTCTGTTGTTGGGGTTGTGGCCTCCTGACCGGCGGCCAGCGCAGTCAATGCCTCGGTCTCTTTCGCCTCTTGCCTGATAAATTCCCCGAAGGTGCTGTAGTCGCTTGTTCCGTAGGCGACGAACGTGGCTGCGACGCCCATGGCGATAACGGAAGCAAGGACAATTAGACCGATTCTCAATTTCTTATTCATAATAAAACTCCTCCCTATGCGGGACAACGTTCGGCAAGCGCCATTATTATAACAACATTCATTTAGTTTGTCAAATTTCTCATTGAAACTGCTGATTAAGTCCAATTGTAGGGGCGCACAGCGTGCGCCCCCCACTCTCCCGCCTCACGTTTCATAGCCCGACAACCATTGTTTAGTCAATTATTAATTCCTCCCCGCCGTACCCCCACGACAGCGGCGGCGCAGAGGAGCAAAAACGCGGCGAGCATGGCGAGGGTGCGCAGCGCCTTGGCGGGGCGGGACGCGTCCACTTCGGCGGGCGATGCAACGGGGTCAGCCGCGAA